>JBIKIW010000036.1:0-13939 GCA_044361365.1 Limisphaerales bacterium
TAGTTACGAGCCAGGGTTTTATCGTTTAAACGCATATGTTATTAAAAATTTTTAAACAGAATTAAAAGTATTAGGAATAACTAAAATTCTGTCATCAAAATTGTTGACATATACAAGGATGACAAATACTTCGAAAAAAAATCAAAGAATAACAAAAACAAACTTCACAAAACTTTCTAAATAAATAACTTTTAATCTGAGGGAAAGCGGATTTGCTTTCAACCTCTGATAATCTTTATATCACTATTTTTTGGTACAGTCAAATGATAATATTCGAGGTAGCTTTTGTTTTGTTAATGTGGTCTTTGTGGAACTAAACAATAACCTTCATTTTGCATTTTTTGTAATAAACTTCACGCAATTCTTGGTCGGCTGTGATAAAAGTGAGTTTGTTTTCAGAAGCGATGGAAATTTCTACGCAGTCTTCAACATCTTCGGCAGTTTTTGCCATTTCAAGCCCTTCCATGCAGTGATCTTTGGCGACTGCTAGTATTTCAAAATTTTTCATTTCCTGGAAAAGCTCGTCTTTAGTCATTCTAAGCTTTCGTGACAGGTAAAATATAGTTAGAAAGGTGCTGCTTGATATATAAAATTCGGTAAAATTTGAGAATACTTCACTTTTTATATTTTCTAATCTAGGTCTTTTTTCAATCAAATCCATGACAATATTTTTGTCTAACAAGCATTTATCGTTCATATTTAGCAGCTCTTAGTTGACGCATATTCATTTTTTCTTGTCTGGGATTTTTCTCATCAAGTTCAGGGATTTCAGGTCGATTTAGCTGTCTTAAACGAATTTTTTCATCGTATTCAGGTGAGCTAAAATATTCCAAAAGCTGCTGACCTTTGGTTTTTTGGGGTTTGGTGGTTGCGTTTAATTTAACAGTTGGTTTTCCACGATATTTTATAAAAACTTCTGTACCAGAATTTACAAGGTCAATAATTTCAGCAAGTCGGTTGCGAAGTTCAAGAGCGGTAATAATCATATATTGAAGTTAAACATCATAACTTTAAGTTTAACTTGGAGTTTTGTCAAAATTTTGTATAGCCCATTTAAAAATTAATCTGAACAACAAAGAATTATAGCTATTTCACCAACCATCGCGAACATACTCCGGAAGTACTTCGACTGCCACCCCTTTCGCGAAAGGGGAATTTCGAGCTTATCTCCATTTGATGTTATGTTGTTATTAGTGAAATGAGTATAATTAATAAGTTATCATTAACAACTTATAATTCTTTTCTACCCAACCCGATTGTAATCGTCTTCGTAGCGAGTAATATCGTCTTCTCCAGTATATTCTCCAACTTGAACTTCGATAAACACTAACGGGATTTTGCCGTAGTTAGCAACTCTATGCACAGTGTTAGCTTTGATATAACAACTTTCGTTTGGTTGAATATCATAAACCCAATCCTTTTCTTCTTTTCCAGAATTTCGAATTTCTACAGTTGCGGTGCCAGTGACCATAATCCAGTGTTCGGAGCGGTGCTTGTGACTTTGCAAACTTAGGCGATTTCCAGGATTTACCAAAATTTTTTTAACTTTATAGTTTGGCTTATCTTCCATTACATAATATATTCCCCAAGGTCTGGAGGCAACTTCTAGGTAGTTACTTTCTCGCAAATCTTCAGGTAGAGCTTGAATCTGTTTTTGCAACCGTTCTTTGACTTCATCAATGTTTTGATCTGCAAATTTGATAATTTTATCATCGGAAATAGGTTTGGTGGACATAAAATAAGTATTTTTGGGAATAAAAAAAGCCTAAAACAATTTTAACGATTAAATTAAATTTGAATTAGGCTAAGAGTTGCTTGGTTTTTAATAATTAAGCTGTGTGTTTTGGAGTGAAAGACATCAATGCCATGTGTCTTGCTCTTTTAATTGCTCTTGAGATTTTGCGTTGTGATTTCGCAGAATTTCCAGTTCTTGTTCTTACAAAAATTTTGGAATAAGGAGAAGCAAATTGGCTAAGGTATTCAACATTTTTATAATCAACATCTTTAATTCCTAAAAATTCACTAAGATCACCTTTTTGTTTTTTACCTTTGTTAAAATCTCTGTGGTTTTTAATTTCGGTTTCCTTAAGAGTTTCTTTAGCTTTGTTATCTAAAAATTCAGTTTGATTAACAATAATATAACGAATAATGTTTTCGTTTAAGTTCAATTTTCTTTCAATTTCTTTAATATTAGAAGTTGTAGTAAGATCCATTTCGAAATTAATCAAACAATAAAATCCGTTCCAATTTTTGTTGATAGGATAAGCAAGTCTTTTAATACCTTCTTCGGTAGTAGAAATTTCTTTAGCACCGTTTACCTCAAGGTCAGTGACGACGCCCTTTATAAGGTCAGAATTAGTTTGAGTGTCTAGCTCGTGGTTGATAATGAAATATAGCTCGTATTTTTGCACCATAATATAATAAATAAAACTTTTATTTACTGAAAGCTAATGGTGGTTTTGTCAAGGATTTGACAACTTTTTCCCTTATTTTCACGACTTTTAAGGTGACTAAAATATTAATCATCTATTCAACAATTGGTGGAAACACACAGTTTGTAGTGGATGCAGTTAGTAAAATTTTGACTGAAAAAAACTTTGAAATAGAAGTATGTAGGGTAGATATTGCAAATCCAACCAAGATTTTGGAGTCTGATTGCACAATTTTGGCCTCTCCAACTTATAACCAAGGAACGCTAGAGGATCATTTTAAACCTTTTTTGAAAAACTGGAAATCTGTTGATACGAGTGATCGAAATTTTGCCGTAATTGGACTTGGAAATATCAAATATTATCCTGAATATCTTACCGAATCGGCTGGGATTTTGGAAGCAGAAATTGCTAAGAAGAAAGGAAAGCTACTCATTTCTTCACTTCGAATTGGAGGTGACCCACTAAAAGTGATCAATTCACTTGTGCCTAGATGGTGCGAAAAACTAGAAATTGAACTTAAAAATTTATCCTTATAATATATATGTCTGACAGATTGGTTATCAAAATTGCTGGTGAAAGCGGAATGGGTATTGAAAGCTCGGGTATGATTGTGATGAAAGCCCTCAAAAACATGGGCTTTTTTGTGTATGGTGAAAGAGAATTCCCTTCGCTTATTAAAGGTGGAAATGCTAATATTCAAATCAATATTAGTAGCTCAAAAGTACGATCATTATCACATCAAATCGATATTGGGGTTGCTGTGGATAGAGAAGGGCTAAAAGACTGTTTGGCTACTTTAAAAGAGGGTGGAATTTTGATTCATGGGTTTGATAGGTGGAACAAAGTTATTAAAGATTTGCCCAAGATTGCTGAAGAAAAAAAGTTACAAATAGTTCAGCTTCCAGCACGCGAAATCGCTTTTGAAAATGGAGGAAATATCATCATGACTAATGTGGTGTTGCTTGGATATTTGTGGAAAACTATCGGGCTTCCAATTGAAAGTCTAAAAGCTCAGGTTGCTCTTCAATTTGCCAAAAAACCTGATATTTTGCCAGTCAATTATGCTTGTAGCGAGGGAGGATTTAACTTTCAGCCAGAGACTATTTTAAGTGAAAATTCGACTTACAAATTATATGATTGGCTAGATTCTGATGCTCATCAAAAAGGTAAAAATAGGATTTTGATCGATGGAAATTCTTCGATTGTTTTGGGGGCTGTGCAAGCTGGAGTGCGGGCTTATTATGGTTATCCAATGAGTCCTTCGAGTTCAATTTTGACTTATATTGCAGACATTGCTAAAAAATATGGGATTTTGGTGAAACAAGTCGAAGATGAAATTACCGCTAGTCAGATGGTTTTGGGGTCGATGCATGCTGGAACAAGGTCTATGACAGCTACTTCAGGTGGTGGCTATGACTTGATGACCGAAACAGTTTCACTTTCTGGAATGATCGAAACTCCCTTAGTTATCGTGATTTCTCAGCGACCTGGACCTGCAACCGGGCTTCCAACTTGGACGGGGCAAGCGGATTTGAACCTTGCGATTTATTCTAGTCATGGTGAGTTTGCAAGATGTGTGATTGCAGTTAGTGACCCTGAAAGTAGCGGCAGATTGACTCAAATCGCCTTCAACATCGCCGAAACCTATCAGATTCCAGTGACTATTCTCACCGAAGCGGCAACTAGCATGAGCTACTTTACTGAAGAAAAAGAGATTTTTAAGCAAATTCCAATCGAGCGAGGATTGGTTCAAGATGCTGAAGAATTAGCTACTTTAGAACCCAAAAACCGCTATCAAATCACAGATTCTGGTATTTCCAAAAGATGGATTCCAGGAAGTAGTGAAGCGATTTATTTTGCCAACGGTGACGAGCATGGTGAAAGTGGAGAACTAAATGAAGAGGTGGATTTGGCACGAGAAATGATTGCAAAAAGGATTCGTAAAGGAGATGAATTAGCTAAAAACTTGCCTGAACCAGAAATTTTTGGAGATCCTAATGGTGCTGAAATCAGTTTGGTTGGTTGGGGAAGTACCAAAAGAACAGCACTGGATGCATTAGATATTTGGAAAAAACAAGGTGTGAAAGCCAACTATTTGCACTATGAATATTTGTGGCCACTAAAAACCGAAAAGTTTGAGGAATTTTATAAACAAAATAAGTTTGTGGTGCTAGTTGAAGGCAATCACGAAGGTCAACTCGGGACACTTTTGGAAGGTAAAACAGGGCTTAAATTTCATAAAAAACTGCTAAAATGGGACGGCAGACCGTTTTATGTGGAGGAAATTTTGGGGGTGAGGAAGATTCAGTGATTTATTTTTTGACAAAACAAAAAGTAACTTTTTAACTCAATTTAAGTTTTAAAGTATATTTTTGTATTATTATGTCTTCTTATCGTCTAAATCTTACTATCGATGATCAATTTGCTGAAATTTTGAATTTTTTCAAGTCTGAATTTCCACTTTTGTCAGATATTGAGATTATTAAAATGGTTGTTGGTGAGAGATATTCTCAAAGAAATAAAAAAGTTGAGGATTTTAAGATTCATTTACAAACTCAGATTATCTTTGATTTAGAAAAAACATTGGCTAAACTTGAGGCGAAGTACAAAACCTACGATCCAGAAGAATTTAGAGAAATTATTCATCCTGATGCAATTTATACTTTTACAGATGGGCGTTTTGATGGGCTTGATAATGTTTTGAATGCTTTTGAAGAAACCTGGAAAGTTATCAAAAACGAGACTTATAAGATTAGTGATGTTAAGTGGTTGGTGGCGACTGAAAATGTAGGGGTTTGTGTTTATATTTTTGAGTGGACGGGAGAAATTGATGGTGAAATTGCCAGTGGAAAGGGAAATGCGACCAACGTTTTGATTAAAGATGCTGATGGAAATTGGAAGTTTATCCACGAACACCTGAGTAAAATAGTGGCTTAGATTTAATCTTTTTCAGGATAACCAGATATACCGCCATTCCAATAAGTGAGGCTGCGGTTGCCCAGAGAAATTGAGTTTTTTTGGTAAGTTCTTTGTCGGTAAAATCTAAGTAAATTAGTGTCATTAAAACTAGAGAAAAGGTGGAAAATAGTATTTTGTCTCGGTTAGTTTTGGGTATTTCCATGTCGGAATAAGAGCATTCTTTGGATTAATAACCAATCAGATTTATAGCTAAATCATATTTAAAGTAGATAACGAAGGCGAGGACTGTCTGAGCTTTAAAGCCTTGCTGAATTCGGAATATCTGATGATGTCAGTATCCGCAGACAAGTGTCTAGTTTAATATTGGTTTAGCTATATCTATAATTATTTGAATTTTTAGCTACTTTTTTTCACAACCAATTCCATCTTTGTCACCATCTAGGCGGTATGGATCGGGCGAGAGTACTGTAAAGTTTTTGTAGGGAATATCTGGGCAATTCAAGTCTTTTACAAGCGGAAGGCAGATTGTTGGGTAAGATGGGTGGCAATTTGAAACTGCAATTGGTTGGGAGGCTGTAGTAGTAGAATTTGTAGATCCTTGAGTTGCTGGGGCTTGGTTGGTGGTAGGAGTTGGGTTTGTTGTGGTAGAAATTGAAGCTTGGGAACTTCCTACTTCGACTTGAGAGCTTTGAGCAGATGATTGATTTTGCTTATCTGCAAGCTGTTTTTGGAGTTCTTTTTGGGCATTTATTTTAGAATTATTTGTGTCGGTTTCGCCAGCTACAGTAGGTTTAGATTTTTGATTGGTTTTTGAGTTGAAATTAGAAGCGATGGCAATTGTTAAAATGCAGATTATTAGAAAACCGAGAGCAATTGATAAAATTATATTTCGGGTGAATTTAAAAGATTTAAGGTATGACATAAAACTGTGAGTTTTGAAAAAGCGAAATTTTCTATAGTTCTTACCTAGGAGTTGTCAATCAAATTAGTAGACAGGTAATTAAAATTTGGGACTTGTACACGAAACTTACTCAACCCATTTCTTTATCAGAGACAGTATTTTTTTTGATTTTGAATAGACTATACAAGGTTAATTATGTGTTTTATACTGTGTACTGTTCATCTTTTAAAGGCAAAAAATAAAAGTAAGTATGTTAAAAATCAATCAATCAAGCTTTAAAAATTTATGGGCTATAGCAATTATAGCATTGGGTTTTTCTAATTTTGTATTTAACAATCTAGTAAATGTGAATATACATGCTAGCTGTGTTGGCGGTATTTCAGGCTCTTCAAATGCAGCAATAACTTCAACTTGTTTAATAATCAATGGGAATGTAGGGGCTTTGAATATGTATGCAGGCGACTCTTCAAGTAATAATGATATGTGCGGTGTCGGCGAAACCGGTACAAAAGATTTTATTCAAGATAATGGAACAACTGCTTCTGTGATTTGTAATAATTCTCAGAGATCAGTAGGGCTTTCGAATATTTCAGTCCTTTCTACCAGGCAAAATACTTCAACGATTATAAACGATGTTATGTGTGAGGATTTAACAGGTAGCACCAACAACACCTATTCAGTTTCTGCCACTATAGGAGATTTGGTAAATCAAGGAACAGGAAATAGTATCAATTTAGGAACCAATCCAGATGGGGCTAGTGTAGAAATAGCCGATGATTCTGATGCCCCAATTTCTACAGATGCTGGTAAAATTTATGCTACGTACATACCTGGTGCTGCAATAAAAGCTATAGCTCCAGAATCTGCTCGTACAACAGCTGATGTTGATTTTACAGCTGGTCCTAAAGTAACTACAGTCAATTCATCAACTACAATAGGTGTTTATAGTAGTACCGCCACAACTGCAAGAAGATTTGACTCTGATGGCAATATTTTAAAATACCGAATACCTTCTTTTCCAAATACTGGTAATTATACAGCCACTCTAACCTATACATGTAGTGCAATTTAGATTGAGAGCTATAAACTCAAATATCAAAAAATATCGAATTTACCTTAAAAATTTGATAAATGAATTTACTAGAAGAAAAACCATGCAGGCAGGATAGAATAATTTTGGAGTTACACCAAAATCAGATTATCTAAGCTTAGGTGGGTAAGCTGAAAATTTCCTAGCTACAACCCTTGTTTTTCTAATAATTTGTACTTATATGGGTTGGAATGTTAAACAGATTATAAAGATTGGGAGATAACTGATAAATAAGAAAAGTTGACAAAGGTATTTTTGCTAATCAACAAAATTAGGTATGTCTCTTGAAGAAGTTATAAAGCGTATTCTGTTTCGATGGTGGTTGATTTTAATTATTATGGTGGTTTTTACTTTAAGTTTTTTTTCGTGGACCAAAAGCACCAACTACCAGGCTTCTATCGGTCTAGGAATTAGTTTTAATAGTCAAGATTTTCTAAATACAACTTCTGGAAAAGTTTTAGCTTCTACCGATGCTCCTCCTCAATCAGCATCTGAGTATATCTACTCTTTAAGTGAATTTTCAAAGTATTTGTCAGCCAGGTTTTCTTCTGTGGAGGTTCAGGGCTTGGTCGCTCAAAAAGCAGGCTTAGGTATCCAATCCTATGATTCTAAAAAACCTTTTTATACAGTGACTCCTCAGACTGGAGGATATATATCAATTAACTATGAAGTGTCTAGCAAAGAAGAGTCAGAAAAGTTTATAAAAGCAATTAAAGAAACTTATAGCTATTTAATAAAGACAGAGAGGCAAAGTAAAGAACTAGCTCCCTTTAAAGTTGAACCAAAAACTGAATTTATAGAAAGTGTTACCACCGTTTCCAGACCAGTTCAATTTCAAATATTACCTACTATTGCTGGTTTGCTGGTCGGTATTGCAATTTCTGCACTTTTGCCATTTAAGAAATTTTAATGCTTGAATTTATTTTTTCTCCAATTGGAATTTTGATATTTTTGAATGTCTTTATTTACTTTTTACCCAATTTTTATCATTTTGGTAAAAAAAGTTTTAGCAGTAGGGAGGAGTTTTTAACTTTAGGTTGGAAAAATAATTCAGATATAAAATCTGGAGAATATTATAGACTGGTTACAGCAATGTTTTTGCATGTTGATGGGTTTCATCTTTTTAGCAACATGTGGGCTTTGTTTGTTCTTGGGGCTGGGTTAAACGGTTTTCCTTTGTTGTTTTTAGGAGTTTATTTTTTAGGAGGAATTGTCGGCAATCTCTTTTCTTTCTTTTTTAACAAAAATCCTAGTGTTGGTGCAAGTAGTCCTATAATGGGCTTAGTCGGCTTTATTTTGATAATAAGCTTGATTAGTGGAGATTATGCCTCTTTAGTAAATTTAGGATTATACACAATTGTGGGCTTTGTTTTGGCTGGGATGCCTGGAAGTAGAATTGATTTTTATGGTCATCTTGGGGGATTAGCAGGGGGTGGAGCGATCGCCCTATGTTTAAGTCCATTTTTATTTAATTGACATTAAAGTGCTTTTGATAAAATGTTTAAAACATTAAAATTTTTTTGAACAAATTTATTTATGAGTATTTTAGCTAGATTCCTAGTATATTTTGGAGGAGCATTTTTAGGCATTGGTGTTGTTATAATGTCATTTATGAGAAGAAGAATGATTAATAGGGGTAAACAAGCCCGTAAAAAAAGAAGACTAAAAAATAGCATTGAAGAGCAGAAAAATAAATGGAAGATTGGGTAGTGTAGATATTGTTTTACCCAAAACCTCACCAAAATAGACACTCAAAGCCTACAAAACTCGACTACCATTCAAACAGTTGTAGTCTTTTCTCTTCGTATATTTTAATTTAGGCTTGAGTATAACTTATACCAATTTCACTTTTTATCATTACAGTATATTAAACGCAAAAATGATTTAGATCCTGAAACAAGTTCAGGGTGACAGGTTGTAGTGTAAGCCTGGCTAAATTTTAGGAGATTCAACAATTGAGCTTTCAATTGCGGTTATAGCCAAAGAGCCATCTTTCATTGAGTAGCTTGGGTATGCTCCCCATTTTTCACCTTTTTCGTCTGTTAAAATAATAAGAGAGTCCCATTTTTGAGCATATTGTTTATCTGTTTTGAGAGTTCCTTTACAAGTGTTCCCGTCAATTTTGGTTTCCGAATCAACCCACCAATCTACAGAAGAATATTTACGGAGTTTAATTTCGCAACTAGTAATTTTTTGATTTATTGTAGCTTCTAGTGTAAGATCATCAGTTTTCCAAACTGGAATAAAAGAGCTATTTTTGTTAAATTTAACATTGCCTAGAGGTATTAAGTATCGTACGTTTGTTGTGTCTGCATCTTGTTTGTCTCTAAAATTAGGGATTCCATCACTGTCGCTGTCACGCAGCTGACCATCGCAAATTGCAGGATAGAGTTCCATTTTACAAGTTAAACCACCTTTTTCATCTTTATCTAATTTACCATCTTCATCTGCATCTGCATCACGGAAATCAGGGATTTTATCGCCATCTGTATCACAGGGGAAGCCTTTACCAATTTCTCCAGAACATTTAGCTTCCAACATATCAGGAATACCATCGTTGTCAGAATCAGAGTCTTTGTAATCAGGAATCCCATCTTTATCAGTATCAGAGCAGTTTTGCCCACTACTAAAGCCACACTCAACTTCGTCAGTGATGCTGTCTTTATCAAAGTCACCTTTAGGATCAAAATTTGTGTATAAATTAATTTGGGTTCTAGCTTGGGTAGTGCCGTTTAAAGTAAGATTTACAGGTTGATTGTCTTTACCGTCTGCCCCAATTGTAGGGATATTGCATTTCAAAAGGTTTAAACCGTTGTCTATTTGGCAACTATTTTTGTCGGCAAACTCAGCACTTCCTGTAATTTGTGCCTTAAAATCGGCAGGTAAAATGTATGGATCGGTTGTATTATTTCCACCGGTAAGCTGAAAGCCACAAACAGCTTTTTCTCCAATCAAAACAGGCTGATACAAACATTCTCCAGTCACAATATTTTGCTGGTTAACAATAACCCCAGAAATTCTAACCGCATATTTTGGAGATCCAAAAACCACCTGATTTAAGCTAAATTCACCTTGTAGAGCAACTTTACCAGCTGCTAAGTTGGGTTCTATAATATCACCAATTTTTAGATTGTAAGGAGCTACCAAAGCATTGTCTTTTAGCTTAACTTGAAATTGTAGCTTTCCTCTCCAAGTATTTTGATTGCTTGGGCTAAATCCAGCGGGTGCTTTAGGAATTGTTATATTTCCGACATTACCAACAGAACCTCCACCAGTTGTGCAAGAACTATCATTTCCTGCTGTTTGAGAAGACCTTGGTGAATAATTTATAACCGTTGTTTGCCCAGAGATGTTTTGAACTGTTCTAATGCCGGCGGTAGGGTTGTCGTTAATACAAAAAACCTGATTATTATAAACATCTTTCAAGCTCCCTGGAATATAAGCCAACCTTTCATCGATCAAAAATCGAATTTGCCCAAGTCCATTATAGTCTTGAGTTGTACTTGCATTGTCGTAATAAACTGTAAGGCGGATAGTTTGCCCAGAAGATATATTTAAAATTGGATCGGCAGCTTTAGCCTCATCTTTATTAGTTTGGGAGGTGAAAAAAAATGCCCCGAAGGCGGCAACTAAGGCAAACCCAGCTAGGGAAAATACCGAGAGTATTTTGAAAAAAGGTCTATTTGATCTAAACTTTGAGAAATGTTTTTGTTGCATCTGAGTATTTTTGTGTTTGTTACCAACAATTATGTCACAGTTTTTGCGGTGTGTAAATAAGCAATTTTACAAAAGAGCTTTTAATTGCTAAAGCTAGGTAATGGAAATCTAATTAAGCCTAAAATTATTGTAGCAAGGCATGGTGAAACATCCATGAATTATAGAGGAGAACTGCAGGGGCGAAGCGATGGAGAAGGAGCTAAGCTAAATTTAAAAGGAATCCAGCAGGCTGGAAATTTGGCTGTTTTTTGTGCCAGTCATTTTATAAATCAAATTATCTGTAGTCCACTTGGAAGAGCCGTTGAAACTGCCCAAATTGTCGGAAATCAAATTGGGATCGAGCCTACAACAGATGATCGCTTAATAGAAATGGATTTTGGAGATTTAGAAGGTCGTCTAAAAAAAGAAATGCAAATGCAATTACCTGACCTTTCTTCTGTATGCTTGGATTATCGTTACCCAAATGGTGAATCTTATGCTGAATTGTATCAAAGAGTTAAAGATTTTGCCGAAGATTATGATTTCGAAAATTTAGAAGGTAGGGTTCTTTTGGTAGCACGCAGCCATACAAACAGAATTTTGAGAGCACCTCTATTGGGTAAAAATCCCGCCGATTATCTTACAAAAAAACAGTCTAATAATGAAGTTGTAATTATCAATCCAAAAGAAAAAAGTGAGCGAAAAATTTCACTTGACCAAAATTAGGTTAGGGTTTAGTTTAGGATATCATCAAAACTTAGTTTTATATGTCTGTTTCTTCTTATTACAACCCCAGTGTCGCTGAGGCTGATGCTCCCACAAGACGCCAATTTATCCGCAAAACTTACTTACATTTGGTAGCTGCTGTTGCTGGATTCGCACTTATTTCGTGGTTATTTTTGATTAGCGGGGTTTCTACAATTTTTACAAAGCTTATGTTTGCTACTAGTTGGGGATCTTTTGTGGTCATTCTGGCTTTTATTGGAGTTAGTTACATGGCAAACAGTTGGGCTAGAAATTCACAATCTTTAGTGGGTCAATATTTAGGTTTGGCAGTTTATGTGGTTTTAGAGGCTTTTATTTTTATACCACTTTTACTGCTAGCTCAAATTTTGGTTGGTGGTCAGATTATTGCCTTGGCAGGATTTTTGACTATTTTCATGGTGGCAGCTTTCACATTTTTAACTTTTCTAAACCGCTGGGACTTTAGTTTTTTGGGTGGGTTCTTAGCTATTTTTGGATTTATTGCTTTAGGAATCAGTTTGGCAGGAATTTTGTTTGGATTTTCACTTGGACTTTGGTTTTCTGGAGCCATGATTTTGTTTGCTTCCGGAGCTATTTTGTACGACACTTCAAACATCATGCTGCATTACAACACTCGCCAATACGTGGCAGCCAGCCTTTCATTATTTGCCTCAGTAGCATTGCTTTTTTACTATATTCTAAGCTTTTTGTTGAGATTTACTAGTAGGGATTAAACCACTGATTCCCGTTGCCTGATTCCACTTAATTTGACGATGGCGATCCGTGATCGCCGCTACGTAATTTGACGACTCCTCGCCACCCCCTCCGCCAACCACTACGTTCTGTCGGTTTCCCCCGAGTGGGGATATTAGCTCATTCTATTCAATTAAGCTTGTTTGATAATGAGTGTGACAGACAAATTAAATACCAAATATGGTCGCAATACTCTAAAATTAGGAGCGTTAGGAACAAAGCAAACTTGGCAGATCAAAGCTGAAATGAGAACGCCCGGATATACTACAGTTTGGGCTGAGTTGTTGATGGTTTAGGTATATAAATCTGCGGTATAAATTTCTACTTTTAGGGTAAAAATGAATAGGGCAAAGCTGCACATTCTTACCAAATGTCAATTAGTGGAATTTGTTTTTGCTTTAAACCCCTTCCAAACTCTCTTTCTGCGGCTTTTATTCTATTTTTCAGATATAGCAATGTACTTTCTTAATTCAGTTTGTTTTTCTGCTTGTTTTATTAAAAAGTCTGCTACATCTGCTCTATTAATTCCGCCTATATTAATTCCTTTAAATAATTTGTTTTCAATACGGTATTTCTCTGTCAATTTCTTGTCTAATAGCCTTCCTGGCCTCACAACTGTCCAATTCATATCGGAATTAGTGATAATTTCTTCCATATTAGTTTTGTCAGCATAAACCTCTTTTAAAAAGTATTTTAAAAATATCTTTACAAGCCAAGGAACATAATTCTTGCTTTCTCCTGCTCCAAATCCTGTAACAAAAATAAATGGAATATCTATTTTATTCTCGCTATGTATTTCCACAATTAATTTTGCAAAATCTGAAAAAAGAGTAGTAGCTTTCATATTCTTACTAGTCCCCAATGTTACAATTATAGCATCTGTGTTTTGGATTGAATTTAATAGGTCAGCTTTATTAGTTGCATCACCAAGTATCACTTTTAACGATTTTTTTGCCTCTATTTCAATTTCAGAACGAGAAAGGGTCGTTATCGAATGATTTCTATTTAATCCTCTTTTTACTGTTTCTAATCCTATTCCAGCCGAGGCTCCTATTATAGTTATATTCATATTGCATTTTTATTGATTTCGGTTCTGAACTGAGTAGCAATCGTATCAAAAATAAGTGAAGACTTGTCCGAATCTGATACCCCAACAGTGATTTTATTTCTTGGGATTGCTAATTAGATATTTTTGAGATTGTTTTCTGATATGTCAACAAATAGACATTACACTCCACCCCGAATCGCAACTAAATCTCTACAATTGAAATTCCAGAAAAATACTTTGGCTCTAGGCTAGAACAATTAAATGTTTCAACCTAGAAATATGATTAAATGGTGTAAATTAAGCAATTATCAATTAAAAAAGATAATTCGATGTTTTTGCATTGATATAGATGCTAC
>JBIKIW010000007.1:0-47290 GCA_044361365.1 Limisphaerales bacterium
CCAATTACCAACCCTACTTCTGCATTTATTTGGTTTAGTAGATTTGTTCTTTAAACAATTAGTATTATTCCAATTTTCTACCATTTTCTTTTTCCAAGAATAGATACTACTTTTTTTAACTTTAAAAGCATGGATAGCTGATTTTATTCCAAATTCCAGAACATGTTCTAAAACAATTTTTTTATCTGTGTATGAATACATTTTAAGATTATTTACTGATTACAGATAGTTTAAGTATTATGTATCAGATTTTCCAAAATGTATTTGAGATTGAGCAAACTTGCAACTAGTAAAATTAATTATAAGTAAAAATTTTATTTATTTGACTACTAGTGTAACGAGCTTATTTGCGATAACTTTACTAAATTTAATAGTTTGATTTTCTAACCATTTAGCCACTTCTTTTTTAGATTCCTGGATAACCAATTCATCTGGACTATCTTTAGGTACAACAATAGTTCCACGAAGTTTACCATTAACTTGAATTGCAATCGTAACATTTTCATCAACTACCATTTCCGGGTCAAAAACTGGCCATTTTGTAAGATGAATTGAGTAGTTTGGATTATTTTCATCAAAATCATTTAGCTTGTACCAAAGCTCTTCACTAATAAATGGGGCAAAGGGAGCAATTGCTCTCAAAAATCCATTCCAAATCCATTCTGGGATCTCATCTTGCTCTTTTAAAATATTCACAAAAGTCATAATTTCAGCCACAGCCACATTATTTCTTAGGCTTTCAACTTGCTCAGTGATATTCTTGATAAACTTATGATAACTTGTGGATAACTTTTTATTAGAATCAGAATACCTCGTAGCTTGCTGCGAGGTCAAAAACTTTAAGTTTTTGAGTCCAGAGCTTGCTATGGTGTCTGATACAAGCTCATTTTGATCAGAAATTTCAGAATCTGATTTTCCAAAAATTCTGTGAATATCGCTAAAGTTGTTTAAGATTTGCTCAGAGTTTAAAACGGATTCTAACCTTTGTTTTCCGTGCCAACCCCAACTACAGCCGATTAATTTTTCTTTATTTAAAATTGGTTCTAATTCTACTACATCAGAAACTGTGTCTGTAAAAAAATAGACATCATTAATATCAACCTTCCATTTTTGAGATATTTCTTTGACTTTTTCAACTTTAGATACATGATCTTCAATCCCTAAAACAAAGTCGAATTTTAAATTAAATTTTGATAAAACCGGAGCAATTAAATGTTCTCTTGAACCACTCGAAACTATAGCTATTCGGGTGTTTGAAATAGCTTCAATCTCTTTTAAAAATCCAACAAACAGTTCAAATCCTTTTTCTACCACAAGCTTGTTAAGTACTAAAATTCGACTTATTCGATCTGCCATGTTCGGCTGAGCTGGACGATCCTCAGACATCGGCTTTTGGTGAGTTTCTAAGATTCGTTCAGTTGCTATTTCTAAGGTTGTTTGGTCAATCTCTGCTACACTTTGAACCGTTGATTGCCAAGTATCTGCCAAAACTCCGTCAAAATCAAAGATTAAATATTTTGTTTTCTCAGTAGTATTTTCATTCAAAGCCTTCAAAGCTTTTTGAGCTGTACTAAAAATATAAGTATCATTTTCTGGCTTATTTTGTTTTAAAGTTTCTAGGTTTGAACCATCAATCCATTTATATTCGGAAACTTTCTCGGTTTCAATTTTAGGATTTCCTAAATCGCCAAGAGGTTCTACAAGTGTAGAAATAGCCACCATTTTTTCTTCTCGGTCATTTTCCCACTCAATGGAGTCCAGTACTCTCAAAATTTTCTTAACTTCTAGCCCACTTTCCTCCAAAACTTCTCTTTTTATAGCTAAAATTGGGTCTTCACCTTTTTCTACATGACCTCCGAGAAGATCCCACTGATTTGGATATAACCTTCTATTTGGAAGTCTTTTCTGAGCAAAAATTTGATTCTGTTTATTAAAAATAATTCCATCAACTACAACATTAAAGCCTTTTTGTAAGTACTTTATTGTGATTTCTCTAATTTCTTTTTCCGTACTTTTGTCATCTTTAACAACTTTTTGACTGAGTTTAAAAATAGTATCCACTAATCTTTTACAGGCTTTAAGACCCCCATCATTCCAAATTACAGTAGCATCATATGGGCCAATAAAGGCGATGTAAAGCCTAACTGCATCTGCTCCAAAATCTTTCAACTTTTCCTTAATATTAACCACATTTCCTTTGGATTTACTCATCTTAGAACCATCAGGTCCAAGTAAAATTCCACCATTGGTTCGATTTTGATAAGGTTCTGAAGTCGGAACATACCCTTGGTCATACAAAAATTTGTGCCAAAAGCGAGAATATAAAAGGTGAAGGGTTGTATGCTCATTCCCTCCAAAATAGTGATCTACTGGTAGCCAATAATTCAGGTTTTCTTGCGAAGCAAAACTCTCTGTATTTTTTGGATCAGCATAACGCAAATAATACCAACTACTTCCAGCCCAATTTGGCATGGTGTCAGATTCATGAAGCCCAAAAACTTTTCCATCCTGGTCTTTTAGTTTTATCCAATCTGATTTTCCAAGAGGTGAGCGACCGTCAGAGGTTGGCAAATAGTCTTTTACTTCAGGCAAAACCAAAGGCAATTTATTCTCTTCTAAAAGTTTAATTCGAAATTTTTTACCATCAACTTCCGTCCAACTGTTTTTTTCTTGGCGTAAAATAAGCTGAGTTAATTCTGGAAAGCCAGAATCACCAAAGTGACCTTTATTAAGATATCTGTGAAGACTAGCTTTGGGTAAATACTCCCGATAAATTTTGTAGGTATCAAATTCAACAACAGTATCATCGGTAGAATAGTGCAAAGTTACAAACTCACAGTTTTGATTTAATTTTTTCCAGTCTAAAGAGTTTTCACCCAGTAGATTTTGGGCTTGAGTGATAGCAAAATCTCCGCTAGTAGAATTAATTTTTTGTGGTTCAAAAGCTGAGCCAACTATGTGCCAGGCTTTAATTTTTAGGTTGGTTTCAAATAAAAACCTTGCTACTGCAAGACTGCCATTGGAGTGAGAAACTATGTAGGTTTCAGTATTGATTTTGGATTGAATTTTTGTTAATTCTGATAGCCAAATTTTGTCATTTAGTAGATCTTTTTCAGGTATATCAAGGTAATCAACTATAAATCCTTTTTTGGCTAAAATTTCACCCACAGATCGGTAAAAACAAGATTGACTACTACCTCCAGCTGAAGGTACAAAAATAATATTTGGCTGCATATTTTAATCAAGCCAATTTCTGTTATTTTCGTCAATAATCTAACTTTATCAATAAAAAATACCTCTTAGAAAAGAGGTTGACACTAAATGTGTAATATTTGTTTTGGTGGGTGATGAGAGATTCGAACTCCCGACCTTTTCGGTGTAAACGAATTGCGCTACCGCTGCGCCAATCACCCATTAACTTAGAATCGAATAGTAGTTGGTTTTTTACGTGTTTGTCAAGTTTGAATTTCAGGCTTTTCTTTGATTTCATCCCTTTCATTAAATTCTGCTAAATATTCGGTTTCCAAAATTGATTCATCCAAGCCATTGTTTTTTAAGATTTTTTTAGCTTTTTGTTTGATATTATAAATATCTTCTTGAGAACTATGATTATTAACTACGAGGTTCCCTATAATAGTTTTTTGACCATCCGTAGAGATTATTTTAAGATCGTAAATCTTCTCGATTTTAGGAATTTCTAAAATTTCATCAATAATCTGTTGGTCTAGTTCTTCAGATTCATGTTTATTTTCAAATGTAATCTGACTGCCTTTAGTTGGTAGAGTTTGATCTAGGTTGGTTAAATTTTGAACTAGCAAATAAATTAAAAAACCTACCGCACCTGCTAAATCTAAAATAACAAATTTTGTGAATAAAATAGTAATTCCAACAATCAAAACGATTATCCAAGGTGCTTCTGATTTAAAAAATTCCATTTTTAGTGCAGTTTTTCTGATTCCAAGAACCAAGATTAGTTTAGCTGCAAGTGCTATCATTGAGATAGAAATTAAAATTCCAGAAAAAGTTTTATAATCGTTTATCTCAGGTGCTAAGTAAAATTTAGAGAGTAACAAAGTAATTAAAAAACTACAAATAATTAGCCAAGCAAAATCCCAACGATGGGCGGTTTTCTTGGTTCTATTATGAAGAAAATAATCATCCAAAAAGCTAATCAAAATAAAAATGGCTTGAGCTAAAAGGAGGTTGACTTGATTAACAAGAGCCAGCCAAAAACTAGCTACAATCAATACAATTTCAACTCCCCGATATAAATTTTGAATTTGTTTTGGACTGAGTCCAGTTTGTCTTTTTTCAGTCATAGGTCAGAGTTAATTTAATTTAACCTGCATATTCGATGATGCGTTTGTCGTAAAATCCAATAACTTTAATTTTTACTGGCGAGTTTACGCTGCTACCGATATCAGTAGCTATTTTACGAGTGGTTTCATTCATCTTGGCAAGGCTAATTTGTTCTGGGTCAAAAAATACCCACATTTCCTTACTTCCACGCATAATCCAAGACTTAGTAACACCCTTAACATTGGAGGCTACTCTTTCAAGGGATTCCATTCTTTGGAAATAAGCTTCAGCGGTTTCTTTTCTTGCTCCAATTCTACCTCCAGAAATGTTATCACAAGCATCAACTAAAACAGCCTCTACACAAAAACCTTTTTCAGGATCTTTGTACTCTTCATTGTGGTGACTAGAAACACATTTTTTTATTCTCCAATCCAATCCAAACATATCACAAATTTTTTCACCAAGATCTACATGATTACCTTTTGGAGTCATTTCTTCATCAACGGCTTTACCAATGTCATGCAATAAAGCTCCTTTAATACAAATCATTTTATCTATTGGCCTGGATAGGCTAGGAAAAGCAGCATTTAATTCATCCGCTAATAAACCTGCAAGTTTTGCCATTTCCACACTGTGCTTGATCATGTTTTGACCATAACTTGTTCGGAATTTAAGTCTTCCAATCATTCGTACCAACTTAGCTGGGAAATCATAGATTCCAAGTTCATTCACAGCCCACTCTCCAGCTTCAGCTATTTCTTGAGAGAGTTCAGATTTCGATTTTTCACACATTTCTTCAATTGAGGAAGGGTGAATTCGCCCATCGGCAAGAAGTTTTTCTAAGGTTTTTTTTGCGATATGCCTTCGAATAGAACTAAAACCTGAAATAGTTACAATCTCTGGGGTTTCGTCGATAACAAATTCCACCCCTAAAGTTTTTTCTAACCACTGAATATTTCTACCTTGTTTACCTATAATCTTTCCTTTGTCCTCCTCACTATTTAACCTGACTGTTGTAATTGTAAATTCGTTAGCAACTTCACTGGAGCACCTTTGAATTGCCATTGCCACAATTTCTCTAGCTTTTTGATTGGCGTCGTCTTCGGCGTTTTCAAGAATTTTATGTTGATAATCGATCAATTCATGTCCCATTTTTTCCCTAGCTTCCAAAACAACTCGTTGCTTTGCTTCTTCGAAATTTAATTTGGTTACTTCTTCAAGTTTTTGAATGACTTTTTGTTCAATTTCTTTATCTTTTTGGTTAACTTCATCTCGTTTAGCAAGCAAATCTTGCTTAATATTTCTAAGCTCATCTTTGGTTTTTTCAATTTTTTCTCGTTCGATTTCATTTTTTTCCAATTTTTCATCTAAAACACCTTCTTTACGATCCACATTTTCTTGCAAATCTAAAATACGTTGTCGCATTTCTTTCTCATCTTTTTTCATCTGCTCTTGCAATTCGAGCTTTAATCTACTTATAATAAGCTCGTTTTTTTCTTGATTCTCACTTCCTAAACTAGCCCTATACTCAGCAATTTTGCTGTCATGTTCGGTCGAAAATTTAGTGGTAATTTTTTTGAGTTCTCCCTCAAGCTCTTCTTGGGAGTACTTTTTATCAGAAATTTGAGGATTGTTTTTCAGTTGAAAATATTGATATGCGAAATAAATGCATGGCAATAAAGCTACAACCAGTAGCCATGTAAAGATGGTCATATATAAATAATAAAAGTAAATTATTGTTTTTATTGAACTACCAAAAATTTCTATTTTGGTTAATTTCACAAGGAGAAGATTTTGGTAACTCTGAATTATAATCTAAATTACAAAAACGCTTTCAGTCAAGTTGACAAATTAGATTTTTAAGCGAAATTTTTGATATGTATTGCACTCGTAGCTCAGTGGATTAGAGTAGCTGGCTTCGAACCAGTTGGTCGGGGGTTCGAGTCCCTCCGGGTGCACCACAATCTTGAGATAGCTGTGATATTCTAGCTTAATATTAAAAATAAATAATTGAATATTTTAAAAAATTTAGTTTAAGGCTTGTTTAAACTATTGCGTTTTTGATTCTAAGAAACAGTCGATCTTATTGTAGTTTCTGCTACATCAATTACAAATAAATTGGCCAATACAAAGTTCCTTTTTTGGAGTTTATTAGTGTTCTGCTGATTGGTTGCCACTTATTATCTTGGAAGTTTAGTTGTACCTCAGAGTTTTTTGTAGCATCTTTGTAAATACAGTTGACTGTAGAAGTTTTTTTATAT
The DNA here is from genome assembly GCA_044361365.1 of Limisphaerales bacterium. Taxonomy (GTDB): domain Bacteria; phylum Patescibacteriota; class JACMRA01; order JACMRA01; family JACMRA01; genus JBIKIW01. The sequence continues at coordinate 6,561 of JBIKIW010000007.1, forward strand.
TTTTGATAGTCCACAATCTTGGCAAATTTAAAATCTGGTATAGAATTCTGAGAGCAAATTCCTGTAAAATCAAAATTTTTACCATATACAAAAGTCAAAGCTTCTGTCCAAAAATAACTGAAACTTAAGCTAAGCAAAAAAAATATAAAAACTACCCACAGCCAGAATTTTCTAACATGGTTTAAGACTAAATTTAGCTCATTTTCGTTAGATGCTTTCATCATCTTTAGTTAGTAAAACAAGTTTATTTTCCATTTCTTTAAGTTCTACTTCAATCTCTTTTTTAAGCTTAAAAGCTTCTTCTAAAAGAGGCATACTTTCACTAAGAGAAACACGCTTTTCTTCCAAAAGTTTTTGGATTTCTTGGAGTCTAAGAAGTTTACTTTCTAATGTCATTTTAAAGCTGTTTGTCTATTCTGGATTGAATTTCTGCAGCATTGGAAGCACCTGCCCACCATTCCACAATTTTTCCATCTTTTAATATTATTGTAGCTGGAGTGGAGCTTAGTTTACCTGCTTTACCATTGTAACCGCTTTCAGGGAGGTTGATATTTCCAATGTCTTTTACATCTTGATCTACTTTATTCCTTGTTTCACTGCTATTTCTAATACTATTCCATTGATCAAAATTTAAGTTTAACTCCTTAGCAATTGATTCCAAAGTTGTGTTGTTAAGTTGATCTTGAAGAGCAAAAACCCGATCAACATATTCAAAAAATTTACCCTGATCGCCAGCGGCATAAGCAGCATAAGCAGCTGGTTTAGCATAAGAGTGCATTGGAAGAGGAAACATTTTATATATAACCTGTACTTTATCTTTATTATCTTCTTTAACCTTTACCATACCTTCATTATTTTGCTTACAAAAGCCGCATTGCAAATCCAATATATAAACAACTTTCAAACCAGTGTCTTTTGGACCAGTATAAAAATTATAATCTCTTATTATCCCTGACTCATCTACTGCACCAGCAACGCTGTTACTATTTGTATACCATCTGATACCCAAGCCACCCAAAATAATTAGGGAGATCAAGGCAACCGCAGCGATTACTATTTTATAATTTTTCTTTAGCGTGTCCAAAAAAGACTCTTCGTATGTGTTTATAGCCATAATAAATTTAATAAAAGCGATTATTGATCTGGTTTTTGATTATGTCAAAATCTTGACAAACTAGAGAATAATCAGGATTAGATTAACATCGTGCAGCTGTAGCTCAGTGGATTAGAGCATCTGGTTGCGGTCCAGAAGGTCGCAGGTTCGAGTCCTGCCAGTTGCACCAAAAACTCAAATAAAATTTCTACTTAAAATTAGTTAAAACAGGTTAATCAAAATAGCTCCAGCGATTATAAAACCCATTTAATTTATTTTGCCTAATTTAAGCCAAAAGTTGCCAGTTGCTCCCTGATAAGGGAGCTGTCCCAACGGGACTGTGGGTTTTATCGTCACTTTAAAGTTCCATAAAACCCCAAGGCCAGCGGACATTACCCTTGTCAGGGAAAAACTACTTAATGGCTTTTTGTTCGAATTAATTTTCAAATGGGTTCTATAAAAACAGACCCTACTAATCTTTCTAAAATATTTTTTTACTTAAAAAAGATTGCTCCGGTAAGTACACTAAGCGAAGTTCTAAAGATAAACAAAGCTGAATTTAATCCTCATTCATATAAGAAATACTCCGGCTAAATAAGCTCTACAGATTCCACTGATATCCTAATTAGCTTTAATTTGAAATTGGTTTTCAGGTTTTTTTAGGTATAGATTAAAATGTGGCTCTCTTTCAAGTTCAAAAGTTAGACAATGAATTCCGCCTCCTGATTTTATAAATTCACTAATATCTACCTCTATTGTTTGATAGCTAAAAGATTCAATTTTTTGTTTAAATGTTGTATTATTTTTTTGCATAAAGACTAAATCACCGCTAACTACACTATTTGCTGCAAAACCTTCTATCTCAGAATCAGTAAATTCGATTAAATTCTTAAAGCTATTTTGTAATATTTTTTTCGAATCTTCATCAAAAGCTTTTGGATAATAAAAAGCAGTATCGGTGTTTAAGACAAAAAAACAAGTATCTAAGTGATAAAACTTTGGATCAATCAATTTTAAGGAAATAAACTCTAAATTGTATTTTTGCTCTAAATAAATATGGGTTTTATGAGAGTTTCTAAGCCCTGAACCAATAAAATATTTACCATTCCAGGGAATCAATTCACCACCACCTTCAAAATGCATATCCTGAGGTAAAAATTCAACTTTATATCCATTTTCATTAAACCATTTTGTGTATTTTTCAGTCTCACCTCTTCTTTCAGTGTGCTTAAAATTACTCATTACAACAAGCTTTTCACCATATCCAGATTTGTTTATAATTAAACCCTGATCTGCAGCAAAAACCATATCTGGCTGATTTTCAGATTGTTCTAGCATTTCTACTTCAATTCCGTTTTCAGAATAAACTCGTATCAGGTTTTGCCATTGTTCCATAGCCAATTCTTGATCTACACTTCCTGGCTTCATCCAAGGATTGATTTGGTATTCAACTTGAAAATGGTTTGGTTTGCAGGTTAGTACTTTGCGTAGCATAAATTTTAGTGAGTTTAAGTTATTTTAAGACAAAAAAAACTCCGATGAAAAATCGGATAATTAATTTGATGGCTGAAATGAGAAAGGTAATTTAGAATCTTTAAAAGTCTTGGTGACAGGTAACTTTTGTGGGAATCTAAGTTGCATAACTTAGGATTAATTGTTTGGTTATTTATTATTTTATGTCAAACTCAGTAAGTAGAATCCATTTCAAACAAATCTCTAAACCCCTATTTCACTTTCAAACTTTTTTGTTCTGATAAAAAACCAAACTATCCAGACAAATCTTTTAGTAAAATGTGTTCAAATCTAATTTTACATCAGGTTTTATCATATCATCATCAGCTTATTTATCAGGTTTAACAGAACTACCAAAAATACAGTCGTGGAGTTCTTGGTAGGTTGTGGTTTGAGAATTGTCTCTTATACATTCTGCTAATTTTAAAACTTTTTGTTTATCAAAAGCTAGTTTCGTGCCTTTAATTTTTGTTTTAATTTTATCTTCTTTATAATTCCATTTACTGTATATCTCTGAATAGTCTTCATCTGGAAAAGCAAGTCTTAAAATTTCAGGATCAAAAAGGTAATTTTCTATCGAATACCGCCCAAGCCTTTTTTTACCATCATTTTGATTATCACCGTCAATAATCATTTTGACTTCAGTTGTTGTTGAACTAACGCTGTATATTTCTTTCATCGTTTCGTATGTCTTTTCAACATCAATCCAGTCTCCACAACTTACAAAATTACACTTTTTACCATCAATACCATTTTGAAAAATTATATTATAAACTTCTTCATCTTTGAAACATATTTCGCTATTTCCTCCTTCGCAAAAGACCAAGTAATTGGTTTTAGATAAATCTGTTCTTCCAGAGTGAATTGAAACATCTCTTAAACCAGCACCAAGCATTTTTGCAGCTTTCCCAATTGCATCAACACCATAATTTCCGTTACTATTTTTACATTCTCCACCCTCAATCAAATACACTTTCTGACTTGGATCGTTTCCTTTAGCCCTCTCCTCTTCCGCAATTTTCCCCGCCTCGCTGATGATAAATGGGGAATGGGTGGAGATTAGAAATTGGACACCTTTTTCTGCGAAACTTCTGACTATCTCAGGAATTAATTTTTGCATATTAGGGTGCAACGCGATTTCTGGCTCCTCTATCAAAACTACTGTGTTTAATTCGTTATAATTGATTGCTTTTGTAATAGAGCTGTATAACCCAAATAAGAATTGGTAACCACCGGCTAAAGAATTTAGTTCAACAATGTCGTATTTTGTGGTAACAACCCTTAGCAAATCCTTATTAGCGTCTCTATTTATATCAAAAACTTCATTACCCTTAAAGAAATATTTATTTAAAAAATCTTTTAATAAATTGTGGTTTTCTATGTAGCTTGGATTAAATTTAAAATTTAGGATATAATTGTTGTATTCGTTTAGAGATTTATCATAAGATTCTCTCAGTTCGGTATATTGGACTTCATTTGAAGTTAACGCTCTAACTGAAATGTATTTTAAAAAATCAATAGCTCTGTTGCAAATGTCAGTTGAATCCTTATCTTCTCGAGTAATAATAGCTATCTTTTCTGATATTTGTTTAGAAATAATGATTGGCATTTCTTTGGATGAAGGAGTTTCAATTTTTATTTTTTTCAGTTGATTAATCTGATTCTCAGTAAATCTTGTTTTGTCAGTTTGCAAACTATCAATTTGAGAATCGCTAAGTTTAAGAGTTAATTTAACTTTTTCTTCTACCTTACTTCTACCGAACAATCCCTCCAATACACTACTTTTTCCACTGCCGTTTTCACCCACCAGGTAATTTACATTGGTTAGATTGTTTAAAATCAGGGGTTTCTTTTTGTACCAAATACCGTCTCTTTGCTCAAATATTTTTTCACCGGGCGGGTTTAACCCAGCCACTACATTTGGCAACGGCTCATCCTTTATCGCCTTAAAATTGCGAATTTCGATTGACTCTAGCACAGATTATTTTAGTGGTTAGTTTTCACCAAAATGTCTATTTACCGAATTTTTGGGCAAAAAAATACCAGCCAAAAAATGACTGGTAAATTCTACTTTGAATTTGATCTTCTGTTTTGTTTTATCTTACAAAAGTCACAGCTTTACCGTATTTACCGGCTCTACCTGTACGACCAACTCGGTGAATGTATTCATCTTCAGTTTTTGGTTCGTCGTAATTAACAACCAAAGTTACATCAGACACGTCCAAACCTCTAGCAGCTACATCGGTAGCAACCAAAATTTGGAATTGATTTTCTCGGTATCTGCGGATGATTTTCAATCTCTTATCTTGAGTTTTGTCACCGTGGATATGATCTACACTAAAACCTTCATCATAAAGAGCTTCAGCAATAGTTTCGACTTCTCTTTTGGTGTTTACAAAAATCAAACTTTTGTGCTTTTCATCTTCTTTTAAAAGATTAACTAAAGCTTCAATTTTAGCATCTCTAGAACCTCCTACTCTAAGCATGCTTTGTTCTACAAATTCACTAGGTTTTGGTTCGTTAGTGGTGATGTAGATAGCATCTGGAGATAGTCTGTTTAAGATTGGTTTTAAAGATCGGTTTTGAGTAGCTGAAAAGTACAAGGATTGTCTTTGTTTTGGAGTAGCATTTAGGATTGCTTCGATGTCATCTTTGAATCCCATGTCAAGCATTCTATCCATCTCGTCCAAAACTACAACTTGCATATCACCAAGTTTCAAAACTCCTTGGTTGAACAAATCTAAAAGTCGTCCTGGAGTTCCTACAATAAGGTGATTTGTTTTGGATAATTTGTAGATTTGATCGCGGATACTCATTCCACCAGTACAAACTAAACTAAAGATTCTCTCACTTCGTGGAACTAACAATCTAAATTCTTTATCGATTTGGAAAGCTAACTCACGAGTTGGAGCGATTACTAAAGCAGTCGGCTTGCTAACTCCGTTGTCTAAATTTTCAATAATTTGATTTAGAATTGGCAATAAAAAGGCTGCAGTTTTACCACTTCCTGTTTGGGAAATAGCAACAACATCTTTTTTATCAACTACATGAGCAATTACCTTAGCTTGGATTTGAGTTGGAGAAACATAACCTCTAGCTGCGATAGCATCTTGTACTTTTTTGGATAATGGCAGGTCAGAAAAAAGACCATAAGTTTCTTTTACTTCAGATTCTTGATCTTCGATGGATTTTACTGAGGCTGTGTATAATTTTGGGTTTAGACTTGGAGAGCTATTTCTACCTCCTCCTCTGCTTCCTCCGCGGAATCCTCCTCCACTTCGGCCGCCACCGCTATAACCTCCTCGAGATCCTCTATCGCCGCCTCCACTGTAACCTCCTCTTGAACCTCTGTCGCTATAACCGCCACGAGACCCTCCTCCGTATGATGAACGATCATTGTCGCTCCTATCAGAATAACCTGAATTTTCAGAACGAGGTCTAGAATAGCTAGAACCTTCTGAATTTCTGTTGTTTGAGCCAAAGCTCTTTGTGAATGTGCCACCACGTCTATTTGTGGTGTGGTTTGAGTCGAAAGACATAATAAATATTTATCTAAGACCAGACAAAGTCTTCAACTGTCTTATCGAGGGTTTTTAAAATTCCTTGTGGATGTGAGAAGGAAGCCGAAAAGTAATTGACTAGGATTAGAGAATCTAACCGTTTCTGAGAATTTCTTTTTTGTAAAGGGTAGAAAATTATCATTACCTACAAACGGCTTACTTGTGCAAGCAAGTCTTGTTAAAAGAAGGTTCTAATCTAGAAAAATAAACTCTTCTGCACTCAAACCCACTACCCGTAATACACACTCAAAGCCTACAAAACTCATTCCATTCAAACAGTTGTAGTCTTTTCTTTGTGTACTTTAATTTAGGTTTGAGTATAAACCAAAAGCACTAAACAACCTTCAGCTTCATTATTAAAATGCGAGTTGGTTAATTTGAGCTAAATTAGGAAACTGCTTGTGCGTATTTTGCTTCAATTTCTGACCAGTTTACCACATTCCAAAAAGCTTTAATATAATCCGGTCTAAGATTTTGATATTTAAGATAATAAGCATGTTCCCAAACATCCATAGTCATAATTGGAGTTTTGCCATGCATAATTGGTGAGTCAGCATTACTAGTTTTTTCCAAAACTAATTCTTTGTTGTTATCAACGCTAAGCCAAACCCAACCACTTCCAAACTGAGTAGCTCCTAGGTTAGAAAATTCAGTTTTAAAATTATCAAGAGATCCCCATTTTTGGTTAATTTTATCTGCTAAGACACCTTCTGGGCTAGATTTAGCATTTGCAGTCATAGACTCCCAATAAAGATTGTGATTATAGACTTGACCACCATTGTTGATAGCCGGAGTTTTTAGGTTTTCTGGTAAAGAATCAATATTTTTTAGTAATTCAACCAAGTTTTTTTCGGCAAACGGAGTGTTAGCTAAAGCTTCGTTTAGTTTGTTAACATATGTTTGATGGTGTTTGCTATAGTGAATTTCTACAGTTTTAGCATCTATAAAAGGCTCTAAAGCTGAGTAATCATACAGGAGTGTCATTAGAGTGTGCATAATAATGTAATTTAAATTTAATAATTAGTAATTAAATAAAACCTCGGTTGGGAAATGTCAAAATATCTAAATATTTTAAGAAAAATGTTTGTGAAATAGAGAATTGGCTTTAAGTCCAAATTAATTTGATAAAAAAGATTTTAAATTGCTCTGCTGTAGTAGTTGACACGCCCTTCTTTATAGGTTAAAATTTAGCTAAATAAAAACAAAAATAGATAAATTAACCGTGAACGAGCTTTTTGCAAATAAAAAATTAATGATAATAGGTGGCGTGATAATAGCGATCATTTTAGCTGTTGTGGCTTACTTTGTTTCTAGACCACAACCAAAAGCTGTAGTAACAGCTAACGCTAAGGTCGATTTAATTTGGTGGGACGCCTCTGGAAATAACAAAGCTTACAAAGAAATTGTCGATGATTTTAAAGCACTTCCTGGCAACCAGTCTGTAAATATTCAAATTGTAAATGTAGATTACGACAACGGTGAAACTTATTATCAAAAATTAATCACTGATTTAGCCAAAAATAAAGGGCCTGACATTTTTACCATAAGAGGTGATGAGCTGCCTGCATGGAAAGATTACCTAAGTCCAATTACAAATGTTTTTTCCTTAACTGATACTCAGGTTTTGGCTGATTATAAAACTAATTTTACCGATTTGGCAGTCAAAAGTACTGTAGATAGAGATAAAATTTATGCAGTGACTAGCTATAGTGACAATTTAGCACTATATTACAACAAAAATATACTAAAACAGGCACAAATCCCACTACCTCCAGCAAGCTGGAACGAACTAAACGGACAACTAAACTCGTTGAACAAAAGAAACTTAAACAATGATTTTGATCAAAGTGCGATTTCTATGGGAACAGGTTTAAAGATAAAAAATGGCGATGTAGATATGGATTCAAACATCTCTAATTTTGAAGAGATTTTACCTACCTTAATTTTACAAAGTGGTGGTCAAATTTATGACACTCCGAATGACAGATCTTTGCTAGGTGCGGAGAAAAACAGTCAAGATTTAAAAACTGGAAATATAACTCAGAGTACTTTCAGTGATAGCAATCCATCATTATCGGCTTTAAATTTTTATTTGAGTTTTAGTGACCCCAACAGCACTCGCTATAGTTGGAATAATAATAGCAAAAGCAACATTGAGGCTTTTTTAGAAGGAAAGTTAGCTTATATTTTGAACTATACGGATTTTCAAAAAACCATCGAAACTAGAAATTCTCGACTAGATTATGGAGTATCTGAAATACCTCAATTAGATCAGCAAAATAAAAAAACATACGGCAAGTTTTTTATGCAGGCTATAAATCGACAGCTAGAGTTTCCAATTGAAAAAAACCCAAAAGATGTTGCAGCTATAGCTAAACTACAAAAAGCCCGAGAATTTCTTTATTACTTATCTACTTCTACAGCTCAAGAAAAATTTATAAAAGAGACGGGTCTGGCAAGTGTCTATAAATCTATTATTCAGAAACAATTAAAAGGTGATGAAAGATTAAAGATTTTTGCAGCTGGAAATTTATTTGCTGAAAATTACTATAAGCCAGACATTCAAAGATCTGAAAAGCTTTGGGGGAACTTGCTTTATAGAATTCAATATGAAAACATGGGTCCTCAACAAAGTTTGAGTAAGGCTGTTCAAGAATACTCCTTAAGTGTAAGCGGTGGAGCCAAAATTGGAATTTAGAATTCTTTGACAGTTAATTGGTTTCAAAAAATATTTACTTCCATGTCTAGCAACAATGCTTATCAAATTTTAGATAGCGGCAACGGTCGTAAGTTAGAAAAAATTGGAGATTATAGTATCATAAGACCATCTACCCAAGCTTTTTGGGACACTCAAAATCCTTCAGTTTGGAACAGCCCTGATTCAGAGTTCAACAGAAGAAGTGACTCAAAAGGTTCTTGGAGTGGCAACTTACCAAACAAATGGCAGATCGAATACCGTGGATTAAAATGGAATATTGTGCCTAATGAATTTGGAAATATTGGAGTATTTTTTGAACATTTGGAGTACACGTCTGATTTATTACAAAATTTTGATAAAAATGACCTGATTTTAAATCTTTTTTCCTATTCTGGGAGTAGTGTAATGCCCTTACTAAAAGAAGGTTATAAAGTGGTTGCTGTTGATTCTTCAAAGCAGTCTATGGCACTTTACACCGCCAATCTTGAATTAAATCAAATCTCAAGAGATGGGCAAAAATTAATCTTAGAAGATGGAAATAAATTTTTGAAACGGGAGGCGAGAAGAGGAAATAAATATAAATCTATCATTTTAGACCCCCCAACTTTTGGTAAGGGAACCAAAGGAGAGGTTTTTAGTATCGAAAAAGATTTGTTAGAGATGCTTTTAGACATTAAAAATGTCGCTGCGAATCAAGCAAGTATTGTGATGACTTTACACTCACCTAAATTTACTCAGATTGTCTTAGAGAATTTATTGGCTGCCACTTTTTTAAAAGCTGAAATTAAAGTTAGAGAGCTATTTATTAATGTTAAATCCGGCTTGTCTCTGCCTAGCGGTTATCTTTGTATTGTAAAAATAATCTAATTTAAAAATTTGTCTTAGTAAGACGTCTAAACTGAACTTGATCTCAATATTGCTAATACTTTAAACTAAGCTTTTTAGTAATACCAATTGAGACTAGAAACTAATGTTTTTACTTGATCCTGCTGAGATTCCTCTGGAGTTCTGTCAAAAACACAATCTGTAATGATTTTTCCAAGCTCTTTGGTCATCTCTTCTGTTATACCTCTGGAAGTTAGAGCTGCCGTTCCAAAACGCATTCCTCCTGGTTTATACGCAGATTTTTTGTCGTTTTGAAAAGTATTTCTATTGGTGATAATGCCCACTTTTTCTAATTTGTTCTGAACAGCTAGACTGTCCATTTCATCTGGGAATTTGGTCAAACATAGGTGATTTTCTGTTGGCGAGATAACCTCCAGCCCACCGTCATGTAAAATATTTTCTAAGACTTTGCAACTACTAATTACTTTTTGGCTATATGTTTTAAAATCAATATTATCCGGGTACACTTCTTCGCCCAAAACTTCCACCATGCATTGACCAATAGCGGCAATTTGATTGAAGTGAGGTCCACCATAACCACCTGGAAATAGCGTTCTGTTTATCGCTTCGATTAGACTAGAAGCAGGCAAGCCTTTGGCGTTTTTAGGAATTGTATCTATATGTTTTTGGGCAAATTCAGGAATATAATTTTTAGCAAAAAGAACTGCTCCACGAGGCCCACGAATGGTTTTGTGAGTTGTCATGCTGACGAAATCTGCCCCTTCATCACCATGTTTAAACGGTGAATCGTGTAAATCTGCTGCAATCAAACCATTTATATGAGCTACATCTGCCAAAACAAATGTACCGTGCTGATGAGCAAATTTACAAATATCAGCAAACTTATATTGTTTTGAATAAGCTGAAAAACCCACAATCAAAAGCTTAGGCTTTAGTTCAGCGATTTGGACTTTTAAGGCTTCGAAGTCAATTTCAAAATTATTAGGTGAAACCTCTTTAGCGGCATATGAATGAGGTTGGAAAAACTTCGCAAAACTGCTAACTGTGTGCATGTGAGTCAAATGTCCACCCGCTGGTAATTGTGGACTAAGAACAACATCGCCTGGCTGTAAGATTGTAAGAAAAACTGTTTGATTGGCAGGTGAACCAGACAAAGTTTGCACATTTACCCCATACTCGTTAGTTTTATCAAATACTTGAAGGGCTTTTTGTTGTACAAAAGTTTCTAGTTCATCGGTAAGCTGATTGCCTGCATAGTAGCGTTTGCCAGGGTAACCTTCCCCATATTTATTGCTCCAAACTGAGCCTAAAAGCTGAAGAACCTTTGGAGAAGGGTAGTTTTCAGAAGCGATAAGATTGAGGGTGTCTCGTTGGCGAATAACTTCGTCTTGGGTGAGTTGTAAGATTTTATTCATAAGAATGTTGTTGAATTTGTAAGATTGGTTGTTATTTAAACTAAGACGACAAAATGGTCATTTTCTACCTCAATTAGTCATAAATAGACTAAACAAGTAAATATAGCGTCCTATTAAAACTTATCAAAAACAACAGAATTCTTTAGATACATACAATCAATTAAAATTTAAGCTTATTACAAATGTCAATTAGACCTGATAATAGGTTTCCAAGTAGGCTTCTAAGTAAGTTTTTGTAATACCTTTTTGAATAGCCATAATTGCAAACTCCTCCATTTTTTGTGCATAAATCCCTGCTAATACTATCCCCAAAGCCTTATCACTATTCTCTTTGTAAACGACTTTTAAAAAATCTTCTTGGTCTTTATGATTATAGACTTTGGTTTTGATATAGGTTCCAAAAGTTGTTACTGCAGAACCTTCACTGTGACCTACGTTACTAACTGGACTAAAAGTATTTATGCTTAAAAAATTAGTATCAAAAGAGTTTTTTTGACCGCTAAGAACCGACATAATATCTTTGGATAATGTACTTTGTTTATTTTTCTTTTTAGCCTCGCCTGCGATATAGTTGTAAACTGGTACAAATTTATAATCAGCTTTCGTGGATTTATTACTTTCTCCAAATACCCAAATATTTCTCTGACTTGTTTTTCCTGCATTTGTAGCAAAAATACCTTTTAAATCATGTTTAAGCTCAATTTTCTCTAGTTTGATATTTTCAGCTGAAAATTCTTTAGTACTAGAAATATAGACATGCGAAACTTTATGCTCTTCTCTCTCTCCATCAACAATTAAAATTTGCTTAGCTGTTTTTTTAAGCTCCCTTATTTTGTTATTAAATAAAAATTCCACCTGCCTTGTTGATAAGGTTTTTAAAATATAATTAAAAGCTGTTCGATCGAGTTCCGGTAGGACTTTTTTGGAATCTTTCTCTTCAAAAATAGTCACCTTAACCCCCAAACCTGAATAAATACTGGCGGCTTCTAAACTTTCTTTATTACACCCCAATATAGCTAAATGACTTGGAACTTCTTTAAATAAAAAAGCTGATTCTTGATCTAAAAAGGTGGTTTTATCTAACCCTTGAATTTTTGGTAGGTTTTTTTCTGTTTTCCCTATAGTTATAAAACATTCTTGAAAACTTATTAGATGTCTTTCAGTTTCAGAATTTACCTCAACTAGGCTCTTAGAGAAGAATTCTGCTCTTCCTTGAATAAATTTAAAACCAACATTCTTTTCAAAGGAAACTAGATTTTTATTTCTAATCTTTTTAACCTCCAACTCAATTTTAGAGTTAATCTTCTGTCGGTACTTTCGAATAACTGAGAATGTTTCAGGATAATCTTTAAAGAGTTTTAAACTAGAGGCAAAGATCTCTGACTCTTTAGTTAAAATTCTTTTAGGCAATTCTATTTTATTCAAAAAACTACCTCCAAATTCTTTTTCTTCAACCAAAATTACACTTTCTTTTAATTCAAGTAACTTTTTTGCCAAAAGAAGACCTGTCTCACCACTGCCGATGATCAAATATTTGCAAGAAATCATAGCCGTTAGTTTCCTCGGTGGGAGTTTTTTGTCAAGCTAATTCAGTTTTTTCTTGATTAACAAGCAATTTAGATAAAACTGCATGAACTATCGAAACTACATGTGACCCACCAAAATCTTGACTGATTCTTAAATAATTTCCAATTAAGTTGGATTTGTCTTGCACTTCATCTAATTCAACTAAAAAGGTAAGTAAGATAGCCTTGGTTATTAAGTGTGTCTTTTCCCAACTGATAATCAAGCTGAGCTTGTCTAAATAATGGTTGTAATTATTTTTTAACGTAACAACTCTTTTTTGACACTCGCCAAAATCAACATTACTAAACTCTTTTGCCAGGTTTTTTATTTTTTCCAAATCGTTTAAATGTGGATTTTCAAACCCTATACTATCCCAAAAAAGGTTTAGATATAAATATGAAAACAACCCTCTTCGAAAAGATTTCTCCCACATTAAGAAGCCATTTTAACAAGTATCTTGCGACCCTTATAGAAACCACAATTATAGCAAACGCTATGTGGCATCACTTTTGTGTTGCAGTTTGAGCATTTAGCCAATTGCCTGACTTCAGCTTGTTGATGTCCTGGAGCTTTGCGACGATTGTTTCTTCTTCTTATTGTGTGTCTTTTTCGGGGTACTGCCATATTATATTAAATAGTTTATTTTTTAGATTATTTTCCAGTTTCACTAGAGATTACACTTACAAATGTACGGTTTTTTAGGTTACCTGTAAATGCTCTTACTTTACGAGTAAAAAAGTGAACTTTGCCATCTGTTAGGGCAAAAAGAGTATCATCTCCACCGATTCCTACATTCTTGTTTGGGTGAAATTTAGTACCTCTTTGTCTTAAAATGATCATCCCTGTAGAAACTACTTGACCACCAAAAATTTTAACTCCTAATCTTTTTGATTCTGAATCTCTTCCGTTTAGAGTAGATCCCTGTGCTTTTTTCTTAGACATATAATGCTATTAAATATTTGAATTTGGTTTAAATTAACGTTTACTCCACTGTTCTCGTTTACGATTTTTACGCAAACCGCTCTTTTTGGATAAAACTTTTCTAATATCAGTTGTAAGGTAGCCGAACATCCTTAAAACTGTTCTAAGATTTTCATCGTACTTTAATAAAGATTTTGCAATTGCTAATCTAGCAGCTTCAGCTTGTCCAGAAGTTCCTCCTCCATTTATGTATAATTCTATTTTTCCTGTGGTTATTCCGATTTGAGTAAGAGAATTTAAGATAGTTTTAGCATAAAAATCATGAAAAACAACTGAAATTGGTTTCTTGTTTACCTCAACTACTAGCTCATTTGCTGAAGGAAAGTATTTTGATCTCGCACTGGAGCTTTTTCGCCTTCCGACACCATAGTGATACCTATTTGGGCTTGTGTTTTTATCTGATTCAGCTGACATAATTTACGTATGAAATATATTGTTGAATGAATTACTAAACTATTGTTTTTGTCAACTTTAAGAGAGTTTTTAATCTTAAATTTGATACATTCCCAAAACCAGCTCATCAATTTGGTTTTTGATTTTGGTTTGGTGGTTTTTATCAAAAACATTTAGATTCTTGAGTTGATTTAGGCTAAATTCGGAGTTTCCGATTTCTTTTTCCAAGGTTTGTTTGATCAAATCAGGTTGATTTTTGATGGGAAATTTGTAGGTGGAATCCAAAATAATAGTAGAGGCGACCACCGTGTCGCCATTTGAAACTTCCCATTTTCCAAACCTAGCTGGCAAAACCCGATCATCATCAAAATCCACCAAATCCTGCAAAGCTACATTTTCAGCGTCCAAAAGCTCCTGGGCTAACTGTATAAGTTTCTGTTTTTGCTCCAGTTTTTGCGGAGTGTTTAAGATTGGGACTCGGATAAAGTTTTTTATAACAGTTAAGCCAAATAATACATCTTTTTCGTGACCAATTTTAAAATTATAGTTAAAAATAGTCTCAGTAATTTTTGAGTTAAAAATGGCGAACAAATATAAAAGCTCAGTTTTATTATTCGAAGCAATGCAAAATTGTTGGAATCGTGGTAAAACATTTATATTGTCAGTAAAATAAAATTTATCAGGTTTAATATAGTTCCACATTATTTTATAGTTGGACTTCATCAATGACATTCCTTGTGAACCCTCGGCTATTTTTATTGGTAAATTTTTATCATAATAACCGTAACTTTCTGGTTTAAAACCCTTGCTTGGAATTTTTAGAATTTGATAACTATTTTCAATTTTTTCTTTTGAAATATCTTTTGTCGGAATATTTAAACTTCCATCAAACCAAAACCTGTCACCAAACTCTTTTTGAGCTTTTTCATGATTGTAGTAGATTTCTAGGCTTTGGCTATTTGCCAAGTATTTTGCGTACAATTCCAAATCCCCGGGACTGTGTTTGATCCAATTCCAATTTTCGTATTTACTCGCCAATTCTGCTTGTGGGATATTTTTGACCTCGCAGTTTTCCCTATTTATTAAGTCTTGTTTTGTTTCTTTGGCGTCGGATTCCGGGTTTGTGTAGTTGATAACTTCAACTAGGTTGTCGGTGATTTTGGGTTGGGTTTGGGGCATGTATTTTAAGGTCGATTTAATTAATTAGTTTATTTTTGACAAATAATAAAAATAGTAATTATATTATTTAATTAAATTAATGGGGCGCGCCGAATGTGTGTTATCCCCATTATTTTTTGCCTGAAAATTCCAAATATTAAAGCAAATTGGACTTGTTGTTTTACCACTAAAAAGATTTTCTCGATTTAATTTTGATAAAAGATAGTTGGTAAATTTTGTTTTTGCTTGTACTTTATTGCTGTTTGTGTAGATTCCAAGCTCTTTCTTTTTTTCAAAAACTACTGATCCGAGAAACAAGTCGGCTATTTGCAAAAGTGGTAAATTTTTAGAATCAGATTGAATACTGTTTATAACCACATCCATAGAATTTAAAGTTTCCACAATTTCTACTTCTCCGTTAGGTTTGTGCAAAAAATCCAAAATAGGTATTATAGTTTTATCCATAGAATTGTGTTTGATGAGTAATTTGGTAAACTTACAATAAGCATGCCAATAAGTTCCATACTTAGTTAAGTCAAAATCGGGACTATTTTTATCTACAATTATACAGTGAAACTCCAGATCGAAACTTAGGACAATATCTAGTAGTTCTTTGTATTTTTCTAAGTTAGGAAAGCCTAATGTATCAAATTTAAATTCGTGATGTCTGTTTTTTAGAAATAAATTATTTAATTCGTGATTTTTTAGAGGTTTTGGATTTTGAACTAGTGAATTTATCACTTTTTTCCTTTCAGTTAGGTTAAAAGTATGATAAGAATAATGAAATTTAAATAAGTCACTTTGAATTTTTGAAGTATCTTTAATAAGCAATAAACCTATTGCCATAAAAGGTTGACTACTGTCTCCAACACTAAGACCAACTTCGTCTATAAATCCAAAATATGTGTTATTTTTCATAAATCAAAATTATTTACACCTTTTGGGCAACGATCACAAGGCTGCTGGTGGCCACTTTTTTGGTTTGTTTTACACCTCTATCGATAAAGAGATTGTTTTGAAAAGTGATTAGTTTTTGGAGCTTGAAGTTTTTGGAGATAAAATACCGTAGCACATCTAGGTCGCCGGCTGTAAGGAGGGTTTGTGGAATTATAAAGCTAAAAATCCCGTCAGATTTGAGTAGAGCATTATTAAGAGCCAAAAAGAAAGCGTACAGGTTTGGTTTGGGAGAATATTTTTTGTGTCTGTCTGGGGTAGAGTGCAGGTTGACTCCAAAAACATCGTTTAATTTCACCTCTTTATTTCTGATTTGCTTGAAGTATTTTATACCCATTTTGGAGCTTTCGTTGTAGCCGATGTAGGGTGGATTTGCGATTACAAAATCGAATTTTTGGCGTTTGGTGTCTAGCAATTCTTCTTTGAGTTTTTTTAGATCTTTTTCGTCTCGCATGAATTTGTGAAACTGTGACGGAACTGGTTCAAAAAGTGGATTGGTGTTTTGATCCCTCACAAGACCTTGGTTGTAGCTAGCGATATCCGTAAATTCACTAAGACTGTCTTCTGTCCAAAATATTTTTAGGCGTTTTTCTACAGGTGTTGGATTGTCTAAATCCTCATAAATCAGAGGTAAAAGCCTCATAAGAATATTCATTTCAGCCAAATACAGTGGAAACTCTTCCACATCAAAACCGACAATATTTTCTACCACCAAATTGATTATTTTCACCGATTCAAGGTTAGCTTTTTGACCTGCTTTGATCAAAGTTTTGACCGCCGAATACAAAAAAGTACCGCTTCCACAAGCTGGATCGATTAGAGAAAGCCCTTCTTTATTTTTGATTTTTTCTACCAAATTTTCCACACTCCAGCCCATTTCTACCAGCATTAACTCGGCAATATTTGGATCGGTAAAATACTGACCTTTGTTTTCATCGCTATACAATTCCTTGAGGTAATTTTCATAAATATAACCAAAAATATCCCCACCAAGCCCGCTAAAATCATATTTATCAATGTAAATAATAATATCCAAAAACAAAGTTACATCGTTTATTTCTGGATCATCAAGAGATTCTAGCAAGATTTTGATTTGCTCGTTTATGTCGTCTTGATCATTAAAAAACGGCTTATAAATGTTACTTCCAACCGTGTCTGTGATTTGTTTTACAACCTTGATAATTTTTCCATAATTTTTTGTCTCTAGACTTTCTTTGATGAGATTAATATATCTGGCATATTCGCTATCTAGGTATTTGTTATCAACCAAGGTTTTGAACAAGATAAATTGAATCAAGTAAGAATAGGCAAGTTCGGTGGCTTTTTTATCAGTGTTTTCAAACAAACCCTCCTTTGGAGTAAAACCTTTTTGAATAAGTTTGGTCTTAAAATCATGCACGATTTGAGTAGTACTTTGGAAATATTTTTCTCTATTTTCATCAACCTTGTACTTTATCTCAAACAATCCGTCTTGCTCGTTTCCGCTAAAATAACTCTGATAAAAAGATTCGCTGTTGATATAATCCTGCCAAAAAGTGATAAAATCCTCTGGGTTTTTAAAAATTTCAACCTCCAGATCAAAAACTTTAGTTTTCTTTCCATAAAAAAATAACCACTTTAAACCATCGGTCAAAATCCCATATTTGGTGTCCAAATCTGATTGATAGTTCAAAATCTGAATCGAACCAGCTTCAAGGTTACCTAACTTTTCAACTTCGAGTGGAATGATTACTTTTTCACTACAATACAATACAAAATCCGCAGTTCGTCCTTTTTGCCCAGTTCCGTGCTGATTTCGAAAAGTGCCAAATTTGATTTTCCCGTCGTTGTTTTCACTCAGTCCAAAAATTTGAGTCAAAAATTCTTTCGTAAAACCTTCGTTTCCTTTACTACCTTTTTCGGCTTTCAGATACCTTTCTTTGTTTTCAAACCAGAGATTTTGGAGCTTTTGAATATTCATTTTACTAACTTACAGTCAAACTAAATCGACTTAAATTAGATTTGTAAAGCCTGCTTTGGAGTTTTTTTTGGGTAAAGATTTTGATCACACAATCGCTGATTGTTGGTAAAGAATAGTCGAATTTGATTTGATTGATGATTTGTCGCATTTAGGTATTTATAACCTCCACAACATAATTAGCCACCAAATCAACAAAACTTTCTCCTAGGTCTTTAGAAATAATCCAATTTGGATTGTTGTCCACGATTCCGGTTTTGGATTGAGAAATTACCGTGTTTGACCAGTCCATATCAATTTTTGGTTTTGGATAGTCTTTTGGTGGAAGTTTAACTAGCTCTGGATACAAGCTATAAACTGTTGAAATTTCCAAATTTCCTGCATGCTCATCAATTGGTCCACCATCAAGTTTGTTGTTTAAAATATCATCTATTTGGGGAACCTCTGTATCGATATAGTAAATTTTTACACCCTTGTAGCCTGGAAATTCTTTTGCAAAATTAGAAAGAGTTTGCACATTTCCACCATGAGTTGTTAGCAAATATATTTGGCTAAAAGTATCGCTCACTGATTCAACAACATCTTTAATATAGCTAAACAAAGTCTGCTCAGAAATCCAAGCCGTACCAACGAAACCTGCATGCTCACGTGAACAAGTTATTTCTAATGTAGGTAAAATCACAGTGTTTTTATCCAGAGTATCTATTCTTTTCAAAACACCTTCCATCACAAGCGAATCTGTCCCTAAAGGCAAAAATGGACCATGTTGCTCGGTAGCCCCAAAAGGTAAAATAGCTTTTGAATAATTTTTTAGTTCTGTAGTTTTAAGGTTTTTTAGGTAAGGCATGCTTTAAAGTTTGATTAGGTTTTTAATATCGTCTAATCACTCAATACGATTCATTCTTGTTGGAAAAGAATAGCCTATTTTGATTTGATTGGTGGCCTTATTTGGGAAGTATTTGTAGCTAATTTAATCAGAATTTCTAGCTTGCGAATCATCCCGAGCATTTTTTAATTTAAAAATAGTATAGTACCAGATAGTTAATACTAGAATTAAATTAACAGCGTTGCTTAAAACTATTCCTGGAAGCCAAGCATCCAAGCTTACTATTCCAAAAAGCCTAAACAAGCTATCAGCTATTCCAAAAGTTAGTAACAAGGTTGGCAGGGTAGATGCGTAAATAAAATCAATTAGATTTTTCTTGGTCAAAGCTAAAACGCTTAAACCTGCAGATAAACCTAACAAAGCAATTGGAGACACGAACACCAAAAGAGCGTTGAATGTTATTGTTACAAGAAGTAATAAAATTCGCTGGTTCTTTGAACTAATCCAGTAACTTAAAATATTCCAATAGCCCATTGCGGTAGTGGCTACCACCAAAGCTACAACAGAGTAGATATATATAGGATTAAAGGCCGTTGTCCCAGAAGAATCTCCAAATTGGATTGGCAATTTATTATAAATTTGGTAAATACTTGCAGCTAAATAAAAGAAACAAACCAGAGTATAAAATATTTGTTGTTTATGGTTTTTCATTATTCTTTAATTTTATACCAAAAAGCAATTAATAAAGCAAAGTGAGCGATATTTGTTGCAATTATTTCAGGAAGCCAGTTTGTTGGATTAGATACACCTATTAATGATAGTAGCAGTGGTATAAAACTGGTTGCGGAAATAAAGCCTAATAACGAAATAGGAAGTACAGTGGTAAGAATAAAACTAGAGTAGTCTTTTTTTGTTAATGCAAAAACTCCAAAACTAACACTCACAACGAACATGAGAGTGAGCAAAGGAAATATCAAAACTCCGACTATTTTATAAAAAATAAAAATTGCTAAACTTGTAAGTATGGCAAAATACCAATTAGAAATTTTAAGCTCAAAAAGTTTTTTTATTGCCAAAGCCAAGCAACCAATATTCAAAACTAAATAAGCATAGACAAAATATTGGGTCAATGTGGTTAAACCGCTCGAGTCTCCGTCTTGTTGAGCTGATGGGTAAAAAATCTGATAAATACTGGCTAGTAAAAAAACTATACAAAATATAGAGAAAATAATCTGCGTGTCTAATTTTGTTATTTTTTGCATATATTTAAGTAGTTTTATATTTGCCAGGCTAAATCTGCTGGCCAAACTGTCCACGACCAAAACATTGTAGACCCTGTAGCCCCGTTAGCCAAAGCAGTATTCCAAATATCATAAGAAGAAACTGCACAAGTAAAATTTGCTAGATTATAATTTCTCCTTATATTCACCCAACCTTGCCTGTAGCCATTTCCATATCTTAAAAAATCCGAATGTGTTTTAGATAGATTTGCTGTTTTAGAGCGATATCCATATCCTGTTGGGTTTGCAGCTACAGACCAGTCGTAGGGATGGTCAACTTGATAATTATCGCCTTCGCCAATATTATTGGATTTGCCGTCATTATTAGCTTTATCGTTGTCATCAAGGTTCATATACGAACTAAATGTATTTGTTCGCTGACCATTTTTATACATACTTATAAAGGCGTGTCCTAATCCTGGCATAGATCCGCTTGAAGCACCTGCAGAAGCATTTACCTTAATTTGATAGTTACCACCAAAATCATTATCGCCTATTCTCCAGTTTTGATCTGCTATACCTAAACAAGACCAGAGGTGAATTGGAGAGCTATTGGTAATACCATTTTTGGAGTCTAGGCAGTAATTTAGCCCTCTTTCAAAAGTATATTTTGGTCTAATACTAAAATCAGAATTAACTATCCATTTTTGGGCAATAGTTCCATTGCAATCCCAGATTTGAACTTTTGTATAAATGGAAAAGTTTGCCCCGTTAACATCTAAACATTTACCAGCCATTTTTATTTCATTTGTGTCATTGTTAAAAGTAAATCGTTGGCTCCAGCCACCGTGCCGATAGTAAAGTGTAAACTGGTTACCATTAGAAGTATTTCCATATGGCAGATCAATTGTTAAGCCAGTATTTGTACGACTATAAATTAAAAGTTCTGTTGAGGGGTTGCTCAAACCATTAGCTTCAACTTGCACCCCATTCAATAAGAATGCAAGAGGGTTATTTTGTTTTTGCTCTTTTGGAGAAGATTCTTTTTCAGAATCAGTGTAGGTCTGGGTAAATTTTTTATTATGCTCTAAGGCATTTTGTTTTTCATCGTCTATGGCTTTTTGGTCTTGTTTTTGTTTTTCTGGTGAGATATAGTTTGGATTTATAGATTTAATTCTAGTAATTCTAGTAACTTTTTTTGCGTCTTGATTAGTTGATTTTTTAGTAAGGTCTTTTATTTCAAAGGTATTTTCTTGATTTGGAGTTAGATTTTTTTCTGTTTTATCTAAAGATTCTTGAAGAGTTGGTGGAAGTTCCAGGTTTGAAATGTCAGTGTCGTTAGCTGGTATCTGATTTTTTGTATTATTTTTATTTATTTTACTTGTTTCGGATTCAAGTTTTTTATTTAAACTATCAATTTTTTTCTTATACTCAGTATATTTACTAGATTTCTTCGGAACTCTATTTTTATCTGATTTTTTGATCCCAATTTTATTTTTTATAGGTTCTTTGCTTTCAATTTCAACTTTAGTTTCTTTAGACAAGATCTCGATTGCTTTTGTTTCGGTAGTTGAAGTGATTATAGCTTTAGCAACGAAAATATCTTTTGACTTTGCATTTGTTTTATCTATTTCTTGAGTATTAAAATTATCTAAAATAATAGCTTGGTCAGATAGGCCTTGAAATTCTTTGTCATTAATTGGTGCTTTTTGTGATAAAAATATACTTTCATTGGATTTTGCTTGAACAATACTATTGATTGTGTTGCTCTTAACAAGATTATAACTGGCAGTTGCATCTTCAATTGAATTTCCTGTAAAAGTTATTGGTAGAGTTAAATCTGAGAGTTGAAAATTGGAAGTAATCTGAACAGTTGTTGTTTGGGATTTTAAATCCACATTTTTTAAAAGTAAATTCCAAGCATCTTCGAGATTAGTATTATCAGAAAATTCTACAGATTGGGTAAAAATATTATCAAGATTTTGCTTATTTTCAGTTTGTTCAGAGGTTATCGCCTGAGCAGAAAAACTAATAGTATAAAAAACAGTAGCAAATAGACAGGTTAAAATAGTAATAACCGTTAATTGGGATAAGAGTAATTTTTTTAAACTATTTTTGCTAGATGAGTTGTGTAAAAACATAATTTTTTGCTGAAATTTTTTTAATTTCACTTAACTAAAATAAAAAGTCGTCTATGTCAACTAAAAAATAAAATTTACTTACAAATATTCAATTAATAATATCATTTACCTCCTATATTATCCTTATTTTAGATATTTCTGGCTGTATCAACCTCATTACTAAGCTTTTATTTATTTCATAAATGTTTTTTATAAGTTGCAAAATAGATTGAAGTTGAGAGACCACCATCGCCTAAAACTTTTTAATAAACCCAGCTGTGTTGCTAGCAAAATCTTCTGAAGTAAAACAAATATCAGGTTTTACTCTATCGTAGGACTTATTGTCTGTTATATAATAAAACTTAGCACTAGAGCTATCAAATTTGCCTTTTACAGGATAATTTTCCGGGCAAACTGGACTTTCACCAACCTTAATCCAAAAAACTCCCTGATTAGAAGGAGTTGTTGTTTGATTTTGATTATCAACCTTTTCAGGGGAAGATATAGTTGCTGGATTTGCTTGAACTGTATTTGTACTAGATGTGGTGCTTTCAATTTTAGAATCACGATTTTTATAACCAAGATAAAATCCAAAAATAAATATAATTACTACCAAAACACCAACTCCTAAAATTTGTGTTATCTGTTTAGGATTCATTTTCTAAGAAAGGGCTTTGATGTTAATCTTTTTCTTTTTTAGAAGTTTTAGTGCCTTAGCAGCAATTTTTACTTTCTTATTACCAATTCTAACCAAAATAAAATTAGGGTTTCTTCTCCTAATTGTTGACTGCATCGAATGAGATCTATCAGTAACTTTTTGGTATTTAGTTCCACTAATGGGACATATTCTTGGCATAAAAAATTTAATAAATTTACAGCTGAATTTGCGAGAAAAATTAAAAATAAAATTTGGCTGATTAGTACTCCTTGGCTTAAATTATTGCTAATCTTGCACCTAGAGCCTATATACCTTGTAGTCTTCAAGGAGCCTTTAGTCATAAAGACATTGAAACCTAATCTTGAGGACAGCTTCCCGCTTAGATGCTTTCAGCGGTTATCATAACTAAGCATAGCTACCCGACTTTGCTCTTGGCAGAACAGCCGGTACACCAGAGGCTCATGGATCCCGGTCCTCTCGTACTAAGGATCCGACCTCTCAAGTTTCACACGCTCACACCAGATAAAGACCGAACTGTCTCACGACGTTCTGAACCCAGCTCGCGTGCCCCTTTAATAGGCGAACAGACTAACCCTTGGGAGCTACTACACCCCCAGGAAGGGACGAGCCGACATCGAGGTGCCAAACCTTGCCGTCGCTATGAACGCTCGGGCAAGATCAGCCTGTTATCCCTAGAGTAACTTTTATCCGTGGTCTTTGCGCCATCCACAAAGGCGCATCGGTTCACTAAACTCTGCTTTCGCATCTGCTCGACTTGTTTGTCTTGCAGTTAAGCTAGCTTATGCTTTTATACTTTAAATCTCGATTTCCATCCGAGATAAGCTAACCTTATAGACGCCTCCGTTACAATTTAGGAGGCAACCGCCCCAGTTAAACTGCCTGACAGTCGTGGTCCTTGATTTAGTATTTTCAAGTAAGTTTTATAACAGTAATAGGCTGGTATCTCAATGGTGACTCCACTAGAACTAGCGTTCTAATTTCAAAGTCTTCCAGCTATACTGAACAATTAAAATCACAAAACAACAACAATCTGCAGTAAAGCTTCATAGGGTCTTTTCGTCTTGGTGCGAGTAGAAGGCATCTTCACCTCCTTTGCAAATTCACCGGGTTAACAGTTGGGACAGTTCTCCCCTCGTTATGCCATTCGTGCGGGACACTACTCATGTGCCAAGGAATTTCGCTACCATAGGACAGTTATAGTTACTGCCGGCGTTCATCGGGGCTTGGCAGAACAGCTTGCGCCATTCTGTTTAACCTTCCGACACTGGCCAGGCATCAGCCCGTATACATCCTCTTTTGGAGTTAGCACGGACCTATGTTTTTGTTAAACAGTCGGAGGAGAGACTTTAGCTGCGGCCACTTGCGTGGCAGGTCTTATCCCTAAGTTACGACCGCTTTTTTGCCGAGTTCCCTAACTTGTTATAATCCCGTTCACCTTAGGCTACTCGCCTTACTCACCTTTGTCGGTTTGCGGTACGATTAAGTATTACATAAGTTTAGAAGGTTTTCTAGGCAAATTGGGTCATCTAAATCAACAGTTACCTGCTTTTTTACAAGTCTTGAATGAATAGGTTTTAAGCATAACTTAGACCTATTAAGTTTAATTTTTTAGACTAAACACACCCTTAACTAATAAACGGCAATAGCCAAAAGCCGCTTAGATTACCATTTTGCGTCACTTCATCACTGTAATACATAGTAATGGAATATTAACCATTTGTCCATCAACCAGCTCCATTAGAAACTGACTTTAGGATCGACTAACCCTACGTCGAAAATCGTAGCGTAGGAAACCTTGAGTTTACGGTGGCAAAGTTTTTCACTTTGCATCATTTGTTACTAATTCTGACATTCTCACTTCTATAACCTCCACACTGAGTTACCTCTTATGCTTCAGCGGTTATAGAACGCTCGTTTACCGATATTATAAAATATCTTGTATCTTCGGCACACAGCTTAGCCCCGAACATTGTAGACGCAGAGTCGTTTGACCAGTGAGCTGTTACGCTTTCTTTAAAGGATGGCTGCTTCTAAGCCAACCTCCTGGCTGTCTAAACAACTCCACCTTCTTTACACTAAAGCTGTGATTTTGGGGCCTTAGATGACAATCTGGGCTCTTTCCCTTTTGGCAATGAAACTTAGATCCCACTGCCTCACTCCTGGAGAACATTAAACAGAATTTGGAGTTTGTTAATGCGAGGTAACCCTCAACATTTTCAGTAGCTCTACCTCTGTTTAACTTTTTATCCAAGGCTGCCCCTAAAGGCATTTCAACGAGAACCAGCTATTACCCGGTTCGATTGGTATTTCACCTCTACCCTCAAGTCATCCCAGCCGTTTGCAGCCGACACGGGTTCGGTCCTCCCTAGGTATTTACTCCTAGTTCAACCTGCTCAAGGGTAGCTCACCGGGTTTCGGGTCTAAGGCAAAAGACTAGACGGGCAGTTAACCCTCGCTTTCACTTGCGGCTACGAACACTCACGTTCTTAACCTTGCCTTTTGCCGTTAACTCGTCAGATCATTCTTCAATAGGCACGTAGTTATAGATAAATCTACTTCCACTTATTGTAAGTATATAGTTTCAGAAACTATTTCATTCCCCTATCAGGGGTGCTTTTCACCTTTCCCTCGCGGTACTAGTTCACTATCGGTGAGTACATGTATTTAGCCTTTCCGCGTAGTCACGGAAGATTCGCACAAGGCTTCACGGTGTCCATGTGCTACTTGGGAGACAAACTAACAGGTAATCTAAACATTTCACATACAGGGCTATCACCTACTATGGCTTACTTTTCCAAGTAATTTTGTTGTGCTTATATTTTGTAGACCTATTTCTAAACAGTAGAGTTTAAACGTTTGTTCCCACAACCCTCTCAGAACCCTCTTTCCACTAAGCTTTAATTATCAATCCAATATCTTCAACCCGAAGGTCTCCAATATCTTCTCTCAAATTAATGGGTATTCTGGAGTTTTTGGCATACTCCCCGTTCGCTCGCCGCTACTAGGAGAATCAGCATTGTCTGTCTTTTTTCCTGCACTTACTGAGATGTTTCACTTCAGTGCGTACCCGATAACTTAGTACTAACTAAGCTCATATGTTTATAACAACATATTGGTTTTCCTATTCAGAAATTTGGGACTCATAATGGTTAGAGGCACCTGATCCCAACTTGTCGCAGCCTCTCACGTCTTTCTTCGGCATGTACTCCCTAGGCATCCGCTATATACTCGTAACGTTTTATTTTTTGAATTAACTCTCGCAAATCCAGCTGTAAATCTACTAATTTCTACAAGAGCTATTAGCAAGAAAGAATATCGTAATAAATTTCAGTTCTTGTCAAGAATATTGAAGTGCGAGTCTATATGCTATCAGCCTTTAAAGATCTTAAAATAGGGTTATTTTAGGGTTATTTTTATTTTTTATTACCGATCTAAAACTGATTAATGTTTGAATTTTGTCGAAAACTATATTTATCTCAAATTTCTGATATATCTTAGTTTGGATTTGGTGGTTTTAAGTGTGAATTAGTTCCACATATGATTTTGATAGTTATACTTATCGATATTTTTTGACAAAAGGTTTGATTGGTTGTTGGTTTTAAATTATTATGTCTAAAAAAGCATTTATAACAGGTGTCAACGGTCAAGATGGTTCTTGGCTTGCCAAACTTTTAGTTGAAAAGGGGTATAAAGTTTACGGAGGTGTGAGAAGGGGGAGTAAAAGAGACTTAAGGAATTTGGAGTTTCTTGGGGTTGCTGATAGGATTGAGATTGTAGAATTTGAACTAACTGAATATTCTAACGTGTTTCAAACCATCAAAGACTTTCAAGTTGATGAGTTTTACAATTTAGCAGCTCAAAGTTTTGTAGGAAGTAGTTTTGCTCAACCTATTTATACTGGAATGGTTGATGGAATGGGTGTTGCTTATATTTTGGATGCTATTAAAACCGTTTCCCCTCAGACTAAATTTTACCAGGCTTCTACTTCAGAAATGTTTGGAAAAGTTCAAGAAATACCACAATCTGAAAAGACTCCTTTTTACCCACGATCTCCTTATGGAGTAGCAAAACTTTACGCTCACTGGCTAACCGTGAATTACCGAGAAAGTTATGATATGTTTGCTTCTTCTGGAGTTTTGTTTAATCACGAAAGTGAACTACGAGGTCCTGAATTTGTGACTCGTAAAATTACTTTAAACGTGGCTAAACGAGCTTTAGGTGGAAACGAAGTTTTGGAACTTGGAAATATGGATGCTAAAAGAGATTGGGGTTATGCAAAGGAGTATGTTGAGGGAATGTACCTAATGCTTCAAGCTGACAAACCAGATACTTTTGTTCTAGCTACTGGAGAAACTGTGACTGTGCGTGACTTTGTAGCTTCTGCCTTTAAAGTTACAGATATTGATGTTGAGTGGAGAGGTCAAGCTGAAAAAGAAGAAGGTTATAACACCAAAACAGGCGAACTTTTAGTAAGAGTAAATCCAAAATTTTATCGACCTGCCGAAGTTGAATTGCTTATTGGAGATCCTACCAAAGCAAAGACTGTCTTAGGCTGGAAACCAAAAACTGGATACAAAGAATTAGCTGAAATCATGGTCAACAGCGACATTAAAAACATGGGCAAGCTTTAAACTTAACCTTCATTAATCTCTTTTTCAGAATCAGCTAAAATTTGATTTGCCTGTAACAAGACTTCTTGTAGGTCAGATTGATGATACTGTTGGTATTCTTTATCAACTTCAAAATTGTTTAAAATTGTTTCTATTTCACTTTTTAGTTCAAAAAGCTGATTGCCTGTTTTTGGTAAGAATGAAAGGTTTTCTTCGATTAAATGATTTATTCTACCCAAAACAACAATTGCTGACCCTAGTATGCTTGAGGGTTTTTCTAATTTTTTAGAAGTAATTTTTTCCATTTTTATGCTATAATTGGTGAGCTTAGCAGGTAGTTGGTTTTTAGTGAATACTGGATCCACTGTTTGGATTTAGAAATTATTCTGATTTAATAATTGTGTTATCCTCAAACCCGCTACCCGAAATATACACTCAAAGCCGACAAAGCTCACTCTATTCAAACAGTTATAGCCTTTTCTCTTTCTATATTTTAATTTAGGTTTGAGTATAAAATCAATTAAGGAATGAGATAGGCTCATCATCCAACTCTTTATTATCTCAATCTATCTTTTTGACTTTATTAGCATTGCCATCCTAGGGTTTTTCAAAAAAGTTTCTTGGTGATTCATCAGAAAATTCCAAAACTTATCTGTCCAAATCTTTTCCCAAATCTTAGAGTTTGGATAATCAGACATTTTTTTGAGGTAATTGCCCCCTGCAACATAAGGCTTAGTCGCAAAAATTCCACCGTCTGCGTATAGCCCCATTCCCATTACATTGGCAACCATAACCCATTCACTTGAATCCACAAACATTTCTACAAACCACCTATAGCACTGATCAGGTTTATACTTACTCAAAGTCATCCAGTTAGCCAAAATCATTAACCTTTCAATGTGATGACAATAGCTCATGCGATCTACTTTCTCTAAAACTGTCTTTAAAGGGATATTTTGAGTATATTCTGAATCTTCGTTCAAACTAGGTTTGTAAAAATATTCTGGTAAACCTCTCTTTGCTTTAAAATGATTTAGTTTCAAAAAGTTTTCATCATAAATATGATCATAGAGACCTTTTACCCACTCTCTCCAGCCTATAATCTGCCTCACAAAACCTTCTAGTGAGTTGATTGGAATATTTTCCAGGCTCAAAACTTTATTCAAAACTTGCTGCGGGGTGAGCAAACCGTTGTTTAGTAGGGTTGATAAACATGAGTGAAACACCGTATCTGAACGAATACTCAAAGCGTCTTCATAATCCCCAAAGTTAACTAAAAAATGCTCACAAAAATCATTCAGATATCTTTCTGCCTGCTCAAAATTAACCGGCAGCCAAGAATCAGTTGGAATTTGACCTGGGTTTTTTGGAAAAGTTTTACCTACTAAATCAACTATGGTTTGATAATGTTTGGATTTAAAGATTGTTTGCCTGTTAGGAATCTGCAAATCTTTAGGTAACTTCTTTCTATTTTGATCGTCAAAAGACCATTTTCCACCCAGCGGCTTACCATTTGCAACCAAAACCCCAAGTCTCAACCTTTGCTGAATATAAAAATCATTCATCACAAGCCTCTTACCTTTTTTACTTTTTACAAACTCTGAAAACACGTGTTTTGAAGTCAAAAACATTGGACTTATGAGGATTTTCAGCTCGATTTTTAATTCCTCACAAACCTTCACCGAATAATCCCTAAAATATTTATCGGCAATTTCACAAACCACAAGATTGGTGTATTTTTTGGTGGCAAAAAGTTGTTTTAGAATATCTTTAAAGTCATCTTGCTGATTCAGATTTTGCTCTAAATCTTTATAAATCACTTGTCTTTGAAGTCCTTCCAAATAATCCCGATATTCTCGCATTGTGGTCAGAATGTAGCTGAGTTTAAATTTGTGATAGTTGTATTTACTGGTTAAAAACCCTGATTCCACCATCAAAAAGTCAGCTTCCAAACCCAAAGCTGGGTGGTTTTTGAAAAGTTGATCTGCGACTACAAGGCAAAGCGAAGACATTCCTAACTTTTAGCAGTTTTTAACTAAATCTTTCAAGTAGGTGTTTTTAGGTGGGTGTGTTATTTTTAACCTAAGCAATTTTTTATGCTTATTTTAAACAGAGAATCACTTTATTGTGACCTCAACCACACACGGGTAGTTGTTTTTTAGCGACTGCCCTTTCTTTTTTGTCTGAAAATTTTAAACTCGTTTTAAAAATTACTTACTCTCAGCTGGGAATTTACTAAGATCCATAAAGGTTGGTTCAAAAGTATGACCGTCCAGATCTGTAACCTCATAGCAAAGCATAAAATCTAAGCCTTTATTTGGTTCAGCCACAAAATAATCTCCACCGTTAGCTTTCGCAGTTTGAGCGAATTTTTCTACTTCTTCTTTGCTGTCCATAATCAAGCTGATTAGAGCTGAAGAGGTTTGACTAACATCTGGTATGGTTTTGTTGGTAAATTTGGAATAAAATTCGTGGTTCAAAAGCATGATGTAAATATTCTCAGACCAGACCATGCAAGAGGAGTCTTCATTGCTAAATTGAGGGTTTTTAGTAAAACCAAGTTTGGTATAAAAATCTGTAGAAGCTGCTACATTTTTGACGGGTAAATTTAGAAAAATTTGTTTGGACATAATAATTGCTAGGTAGCTTTATAAAAAACCAACTGGGGTTTTTGTCAAAGATTAGTAAACAAAGAGACTACAAACTTTTCAATTCTACAGCTGGATATTCTTCTAGGTAACTTTCGCCGTTTACTCCATAATATAGAACTTTTCTGCCTCTAAAGTCCACATCGTAGCCAACAGTTCCAGCTTGCCAATCGGCATTCAAAAATTCCATAAAAGTACTTTCTCCTTGTTGATCCACTCGAATTGCCTTGATTAGAGCCTCTCTATCAAATTTTGGAATTTCGTACATTCCTGATACCAACGGATTTCCTTGTTGCACCACAGAGCCACTATCGGTGATATAAACCGACTGACAAGAAGGGAGAGTCCAGCGATTGGTATTTACGCCTGCACTTCGTAAAGCTTCGGCTAGTATCGAGAAACCACCAACTTTTGGACGAATCGACATGGCGTATTTTACAGCTTCTGTGATTTTTTGAGTTAGATCGGGCATATTTTGTGGTTAATTTTAGGTTTGTTTATTGGGGTAAAGTCAAGATAATTTGTTGTTTTTTATAATCTCCAAAAACTCTTTGTAGGAATAACCCAAAGTTTTGAGGTTACTAACCACCACAGTTGGAAAAACCAAATCTTTCTTTGGAACAATAATTGGTCTAATTAGCGCATCTTTCTTGAATTTTTCGTGGCTACCTTTTTGACTTACTTTTACACAACCTACAAACAGCAAAAAAGCTACAAAAACTTTGTATTTTACAGAATTAGGCATTAAAAAGGTCTTTCAAAGAGATTGTGGTGTTTAGAGTTTTGGGTGGGATTGTAACCTTTATAGGGGATCCTTCTTGTTTTAGCTCAAACTTCCAACCACACTCCAAAAATACCTTTTCTAGGCTACCTGTTTCGATCAAATCCTCCAAAAAAATTACCAAAGCCTCATTAAACATCTCCAAAGCCTCTTCTATGGTTTTGCCCTGGCTACTGAGGTTTAAAATCGGACAGGTTGCACTATACCCATCTTCTTCTTGAATAATCTGGATTGGGAGATTGCCCTGTAGCTCAATATTAGATTTTTTAGACATACAGATAGTTTTGATAAGCTAATTTAAGCATAAACAAAAATTTTAGTAAATTGGCAATTTTCTGAGTGTTGAGCTGGTGAAAAGTGTTATAGTTCTATCTAATTCATTTTATCATTTACGATAAAACAAGCTCTCTCATAAAGCTCATCAACTGTTATAATTTCAATATTTCTTGAGTCTCTACGGAAAAGTTCAAAGGTTTTTTCTTTTATTTGTTTTTCCAAATCGCCACAATTAGCAACCTCAGACCAACTTCCAATAATTAAAATTGTTTTTGAATCGTATGGTTTTTGAGTGATTTTATTACCTATGTCGTCATGTAAATCACCGTGAGAAAATTTAATTTGTCCAGAAGATTTCTGTTCTAAAATTTGTGAATATGCGTCAAACAAATCTGTTGATAATTGCCATGCATTTGCTCTATTTTGAGCCTTGTTAAACAGTTTAGTGTCTGGTCTTTTAATTTCTACAAATGTCGTAAATTTATTGTCTCCAAGTAAAAAATCACCTTTTATCTCTTCTTTACCACTTGCTTGAGGGTCTGAAGCTGAATATTCTCTTTGTAAAATTCCTTTAAACCTATAATCTAATCCGTAACCAAAGATCCAAGGATTGTTTTGAAAAAATTGCTGCCATTCTTTTTCATTTGTATTGGTTTCAAGTTTTGTTTTAAATTCAGCTAAAGACCTCTTTCTGAAGCCAGTGTTCACAATATCTTCATTGGTTACATTTTCTTCAGTGAGTAAAGATTTTATAAGGTTTGTTTTATCGTTTGAATTTAGCAAAGTTTCAATTTGTCGAGTAATTTCTTGATTATTTGGACTATTCCCATTCAAATAAACTCTGTTTGTAGAAAATGCTTTTAGATCAATCTTTTTAAGGTAGTTTAAAAATTCTTGTATTTCAGCTAAATTAACTTTACTTATTGATATTTTTTCTTTCTCCTCACCATTATCAAACTTTTTTAGAGTGATTCCAAATATTTCACCCTGATTTTGGTTATAACTTAATTGAATCTTCAACCTCTTACCATTACTGATTGTGATGTTGTTTTCTGACTCATTTTCAACCTTCCAAATATACTTTCCCTTTTCATTATTTTTCAAAGGAAAATCGCCATTTGCAAAAACTTTATCAATATTGGCTTGAGAGACATACTCTCCTTCTGTAGGTTTTGAAATCAAAAACATTTTTGTAAGTTAAATTAAAACCCTAAACTCTTTTAAATTCTAGCTAAATGGTCAATATTTTCCCTCACCCCCTCAAAAATCCATATTCATACACCTTAGGCTGAATCTTAACCGCCAAAAGTTTGAGTTTGTCTCGTAGTTTGGCAATCAGTTTGGAATATTCTTCATTTGTGCTTTTGTTGTTCATTTTGCCTGCTTCGTTGCGACCCTGAAAATACTCGCGGATGTCGTAGAGTGAGGCATTTGGGTTATATTTTAAATCCACCCCACCTTCGGCACCCCTCAAAGAGGGGAATTTTGAATTTTGGGCAACTTGGTGATAATACCTCCACAACTCCCGCCCTGCATCAAAAACCGCCGTAGCCTCGGGTGAAAATTGTAGGGGTTTGGTAGGGATAAAATTTGCTTCTACACTGTCAAAAAGCTCTGTAGATGCAACCTTATTTGAAGTGACACTAAAATTCCCCTCTTGAGGGGTGGCAACTCGAAGAGTTGACGGGGTGGAACTTTGTACTAGGTTGGTATCCACCTCCCACACTTCGTGGGTACTCCTCAAAGAGGAGAATTTTGACACGGTGGAATTTTTCAACCGCTCAACCCTCTTTTTAATCATTACCAAAAAACTATCACTTACCAAATCCATAGACTTTTTAATTTCCGCATCTTTGTAATGAATAATTTCTAAACCCAAACTTTGAAGATAAAATTCTCTTTGCTCGTCATATTCACCCTTAAAATCATGACTTTCACCATCAATTTCAACTACCAAACCAATTTCTGGAATAAAGAAATCAACAATATAATTTCCAATAATTACCTGCCTATCAATATCAAAACCTAATAATTTTTTGTTATTAAAAGCCTGCCAAAATAACACTTCTGATAAAACCCCAGCCTTTCTTAATTTTTTTGCATTTGGTTCTAATTCTTTGTTTTTAGGTAAATTCCAGAAGGGGAAAAGGGAGTTTTGTTGCCACGTTGGCGTAGAATCCACCCCGTCCTGCTTTGCAGTCCACCCCTCAAGAGGGGGATTATAAGTTGCAGAGTTATTCAACACATCAAGAGGAAAATTTGGTATTAGTGATTCTCCTCTTTGAGGAGTACCCGCGATAGCGGGGGAGGTGGATTTTGTTTGCGAGTTAGGTTCCACCCCGTCAGTCTGCGACTGCCACCCCTCAACGAGGGGAATTTCTTTTCCCAACTTCCCCCTCATAAACTCGACCATAAAATTGCTCTCAAACTTCTCTCGGCTATTCACCTCATTTTCTGTAAAAGGAATCCAATTGTTCGCACCAAATTTTGACTGAATATTATTGCTAAACAAAGTGTAGGTTAAGCAATTATTTTGGAATCCTGTGTCAGACTCCCAACCATTATTGGGAAACAAAAATTGATCACGATCGTTGAGCCAAGTTGCTTCGATGCTTTTACGAACTGCAAAATAAATACTGGCTTTGATTAAGTTGTGCTTATTAATTAAAAATTGCCCCGCCTCTGTATTGTACTCCATTTTTTCTTGAACAATTTGAACCATGTTTTGATTTTGAAAATCATTTCCTTTAAAGGGAAATTTTCCAACAATGCTTAAATCATTTTTTTTAGCTCTAAATGGTTTAATCCAATCATTAATATAATGGCTATTATCGTATGCAAAGTAAAATTTTGTTCCTACAAATATATTATTTCTATCATAAACATCAGCTTTTACATTATTAAATTTTTCTTTATAGCCAGTATTCCAAATCTTAAACCCGATTGGAAATTTACCTTTTACATTATCAAAAGTATCTGCAGGAACGACAAAACAACTCTCGAGTTTTGCTACAAAGAATTTACGAAAATCAATAAAATGTTGACCTGATAAGGATTTCAATGTTGAAAACTCACCAATAATACATCCGAAAATTTCAAAATAGATTCGTGTAAAAAACTGTGCAAAAAGCTCCGCATTACCCTGACCTAATAAACTTGCATATTTCTTATTTATAAGGCTTTGTTCCACACCTCTATTACCTTCGTTACCTCTTTCCAAAGTTTTTTTATTACTTGCCTCCGCATACGGTGGATTAATATAAATCACCAATTTCTTTCTTTTCTCTGGGTCTTTTAGGATTTTTTGCAGACTTTCTGGCACTTTCGGATCGTCAAAACTATCGTTTAAAAAATCAAACTGAAAAACATGATCTTGTAGTAAATTTGCCCCATTTCCACTAACCGAATTTTGATTCATTGTGTCGATCCTCTGGTGCATCACATCCACATCTTGTTTGTCCAAAGTGCTGGCATAAATATTGTATTTGTTGGTCAGTCCAGCTAATAGATTCCCTGTTCCAGCCGCACAATCCCAAATGTAGTATTCATCTTGCCAGTTTTCACCCAAAACATCTGTCAGGTACTCCTGCGACTTTTCTACCCAGATTTGTGGAGTAAAAAAGCTACCTTTTCGCTCCCGTACATCTTGTGGCACCAGCAAGTCTCGTCTTTCCACTAGATAATCCCAGTATTCCTTTTTTGGCGGTCTTTTGTATCTATTCCAAAACTGAGTATGGGCAGTTTGATTGTCGCTAAAATTGGTTTGTTTGTATTGAAAAAATCCACTGTCATCTAGTTTTTTATCGAGTTCGTAGTGATTCCCCTTTAGCAGTACATAGAGTTTTTCAGAAAGGCTTTGGTTTTGCTCGGAAAGAAGATCTGCAAGGTAAAAATCCCCGTCGATGATGTTAGCTTTTTTAGCCAACTCCCAATTAACTATAAGGCTTGGTTTCACTTTTTGTAGCCATTTGTTGTAGATCGAAATAAAGTTGTTTTTATCGACTTGGATTTGGTTGGTTTGTTTTAGCCCCAGTACAAAATTTGATTTAATAAAGTCTTTTAGCTCAACGTGGTCTTTTTGGAAGTCAAAAATTAGGACTTTGGAAAGCACCGCACCCACTTTGTTGCTATTATTCTGGTGGTGGGTGAGTTTTGTTTGTGAGTTAGAAACCACCCCGTCAGTCTGCGACTGCCACCCCTCGAGAGGGGAATTTGATGTCAATCCTTTTGTGACAAGCTCATAAATTTGCTTAAATTCTTTGGTTTCGTAGTTGCTGGGAGTTACAGTCCAGTTAAAATCATTTTTATAAAAAATTTCTTGAATTTGATTGTATGGCACAAAGGCTATTTGGTAAGCGTCAAAAGCTCCTAAAAATGCCGGAGGAAGTTCTTTATCAAAGGTTCTAGCTTTTCCAATGGTTAGAATTAATTGGACTAAGGAGTGATAGATGTTGGACTTACCTTTTTTAGCCTCCGCCCACAAAAATGACTGACTTTCGGAGTCTTCAATGAGAAGTTGGCTTTGGTTCAGTTTTTTGACCGCAACACAAAAATCCACATTTCCAATGATTTTTGCTTTATCGAAACTGGAGAAATAATCTTCACCGATTCTGATTTTTAACTCTTCTTCTCTGATATTACCGTAAGACATAAAATAACCCATTTATCGGGTTTTATATCTCGTATTTTGGCAAGTTGTTAGTTATTTATACACAAATTGTACACACCACTTTATATAATGAATAAAAGCTTTTTAGAGATCACCGAGTTTTTCCACAAGTAGTTGATAGTTTAAAATCGATTTATAGGAGTTTTGGTAGGCTTATAGTGTCCTTGTATTGACCTATATCCAAAAAACTAAATTATCACTAATTCTAAACCCAAAATTATTTTTTCCCAACTCAAAAATTTATTAACAACTCAAACTTGTTATCAAAAATAAAATTAACTTACTTTTTCAAGAGGATTTGTAAATTTAGAATTGTTTTTATACTCAAACCTGCACCAAAATATACACTCAAATCCTACAAAACTCACTCTATTCAAACAGTTGTAGTCTTCTCTTTGTATATTTTAACTAGGTTTTAGTATAACAAAAACTAACTTATTCTAATTTTTAGCTCAACAAACCACTAATTTCTGGATCGTACAAGATCGCTTCTTGAACATGTCGGTAGTTGATGATATCAGAAGCCTCAAACCAGATTCCAATTTCTCTCAAAGCTTCTCCAGCACCATCAGCAGGATCTGTACAGTGGATAAGGTTTCGCACAGCTCTATTATCTTCATTAGCTTTAGCGTAAGAGTCTAAAGTGTAATCTCCACGGATTGTACCCACATCTGAAGTTGTTGGCTCTGTATCTCCTACAAGTTTTTTAACAACCGCCATAGCTTGATTTCCTTCCCAAACCATTGATACAGCTGGCCCAGAAGACATAAACCCAACCAAAGCTCTAACAATATCTTTACCATACTCAATAGCAGGTTTTTGGGGTTTAAGACCTCTTTTTTCTAGGTTTTCCACAACTTTGTTGCCTTTAGAAGTGTACCAAACATCATCTTTAGCGTAGTGTTTCAAAAGCCTCTCTTCATCCAAAACAAGCATTTTCATGGCTACGAGTTTAAGCCCAGCTCTTTCAAATCTACTGATTACTTCTCCGATAAGGTTTCTTTGAACTCCATCTGGTTTGATAATTACAAAGGTTTGCTCTTTGTGACTGGTTGTTGCGTTTGGATTTGTCATATATCAGCACTTTACCAATACAAATCAATATTTGGCAAGTTTATGCACACTCCCAATGTCCGTAACCCATAGTTCTCATCATCGCAATACTCACAGCAATATTTGCGTTAGCATCGTATGGACTAGCTCCAGCGAAACCAAATCTAGCAGCCCTGGCTGGCCAGTAACCAAGATGTTGTTGAAAAACTCCAGCATACAAACCCCCTCCAAGTGCACCCGGTCTTAAACCACTTTCACACCTTCCAATTTTAATATGATAGTTGGTATCACCACCATAAACACCTGTCCAATAGGCTATTAAGGACTCTACTGAACCACCAGAATAGGTTACCTCAGGAGCTGGGTTGTTAATCGCAACTGGTTGAGAATAAACTGCTTTAGTCTTATTTCTAGCAATTTGAGCTTGTTGTTGTGCAAATAATGCAGCTGCATCAGCTTCTTCTTGTATTCTTTTTTCTTCAGCTATTCTAGCTTGTTCTTTATCGTAAGCTTCTTTATCTGCTTTAAGTTTTTGATCGTAAGTAGATTTTAAATTTTTAGATGATTTTAAATAATATTCTTGAGATTGATTATCTTCAATTTGAAAATTAGAATAATTTGAATCATCATATACTTCTTCTGCTCTAACCGTAACTGATTGAAGTGAAAAATAATAAACTGTGGTGAGGGTTATAATAAGAGCCAAAAAGTTGGGCATATTGGTACTTAGCAGCTAGCTAAGAGTTTGATAAACAGCAGTCTTGGTAAATCTCGTTCTTGTATTTAAGAAATATTTTTGCTTTTTGTAAAGATGTTGTTAAATATTTATTGTAATAATTGAGTTAAACTTCTTCTGCCAAGCCTTCTTCTTCCGCAGCTTCATCTTGTTCTTTAGTGTTTGGTTGAGTCATTAAATTTAACTGTAGTTTTCTTGATTCTTCAAATTTTTTCATGATCATATTTTCAGCCAAACTCATTAGTTCTGGGTTGTTGTAAAAGCTTTTTTTAGCACCTTCACGACCAACTCCAAGTTTTTCAATTGTACCATCTTCTCTAATCAAAGAGTAGGTGTTTCCATTTTTCTCAATAACACCATACCCTGCTCCAATATCTAAAATCTCACCGGCTTTACTAAACACCCCTGGTTCGTCAAAAATAAGGTCAAATTCTACAGTTTTAAACGGGGCTGCAACTTTGTTTTTAACAACCTTGACGCGAATTCTTACTCCAACATTGTCAGTTCCAGATTTTAAATTACCTACTTTTCTAACCTCAAATCTCTGAGAAGCGTAGAATTTAAGAGCTTGTCCGCCAGTTGTAGTCTCAGGGTTTCCAAAAACAACTCCAATTTTTAACCTAAGCTGGTTTATAAAAATTAAAACAGTTTTGGATTTTGAAATTGCAGCAGTTAATTTTCTTAGAGCTTGACTCATAAGCCTTGCCTGCACACCCATTGAAGAGTCTCCCATCTCACCCTCTAATTCAGATTTAGGTACCAAAGCCGCAACTGAATCAACGACGATAACATCGAAGGCGTTTGATCTAACAAGGTTATCCACAATCTCCAAAGCTTCCTCACCACTATTTGGTTGAGAGATGTACAAATCTTCCAAATTAACCCCAAAAGCAATAGCTCTACCAGGGTCTAATGCATGCTCTGCATCAATGAAAGCAGCTATTCCACCACTTTTTTGAGCTTGGGCTATAGCAGATAAAGCTAAAGATGTTTTACCACTAGCTTCTGGACCATAAACCTCTACAATCCTCCCCTTTGGTAAACCACCTACACCTGTAGCTAGGTTGATTGAAAGTGATCCTGTAGGAACAACTTCAACATTTTTATCTGCAATATCATTCATTTTCATTATGGCACCTTTACCATAAGATGTTTGAATTTGAGATATAACCATATCTGCCATTTTTCTTCTATCGGTTTGGTCAGTTGGTGTTGACACTGGTTTCTTTTTCATATATAAAGTAATAAGTTTATAGTATTTACCTTTTGTCAAAAATAATTTAAAGACTGTGGATAAAGGTGTTGATTACTTACAAACCCGATTAAATAAATAAAAACACACATATGATTAAATCTGTAAAACTTGTAAAACTTGTTTATATTCTAACACTACTATTTTTATTTGTTTTAGAATTTATGAGTCCGTTGACTTATGCACAAGAAACCTTTAACAAATCCCTAGTTTTTAAAGATAATGATATCTACTCACTACCAAAAGACTTTAGCTCACCTCAAAGTATTCAGATTTACCTGGAGTCAAAGGGTAGTATTCTAGCAAATACCTCTATAGTTTCAGGTTTATATGCTGGAGGTGAGTGTGCTGTTGTTAATGGTAGTAATGTTTGCTACACCCAAGATCCCATATATGACGCAAATAAATTTCCAGGTATTGTGGATAACCTAAACCCTTCTAAAAACTTAGCTCCATACAACGGGATGACTATTAAATTCTCAGATTTTGTCTGGATGGTTTCTAGGGCAGATTTTGGCAGCGGTTGCGATTTAACCTATCAAGGTGATATTTGCTATCAAAATAGTGTTAAACCTATAAACCCAGCCTTCATTCTTTCCCTAATTCAAAAAGAATCTAGGTTAGTTTATGGCCCGTGTGCTAAAATAGATGCTGATACTAACACAGCTTGCCAGCCGTACAGTCAGGTTGGAAATATAAACAAACTAGCTTTTCGCATGGATAGAGCAACTGGGTATTTTTGTTTTGAAACTACCGATAAAACTAAAGGTTGTTGGGATGAAAACCCATCATGGAGATCGTATAAAGGTCTTTTTAGGCAAGTTTATCACGCAACTAGAAGAATTAGACTGTTAGAGCAAATGTGTATAAAGGGTGGTGTTTATTCTTTTAAGAACTCTGCGGGTGATTTTAAGGTTGGTAACACTGTTAATATTGATGGTGAGCAGACTCTACTACAAAATGGAATAACTTGTGCACTGTATGTATATACTCCTCATTTTTGGGGAAACAACTTGCACTGGCTAATCATGTCAGATCTTAATGCATTTTTTGATTTTAGAGATGAGTACAACCTACCAGATAATTATAAACCAAAAAAAATATCTCCCGATTAAAGTCTATTTTAAAGGTTTTGACTATATAAAAACACGTGTTTTGGAATATATAAAATACAATTTGTAAAAAAGTTATTCGCTAAAAACTTAAAAGCATCAAAAACAACAACTGTGGTTAATTTTGGACTAATTAAAACTCTGTGTTGATAAAATATACTCCATTTCTCCGATCATTTATAAGTCCGTTGTTACGTTTCTAAGACTAGCAAGTCATCCATCCAAGTAATTAGTAGTATTGGGTATTTTAAATTTATAATTCTATCTCTTTTTAAAGATAAAGAGATAGTCTAAGTTGGTTTGAATTGATCTTATGGGCGACCTTAACCTTCTATCCTTACCTACTTGTTTAGGGTTTGGTTGTTTTTTCATTGAGAAAAACTTTATTTACTTAGAGTTAATAGCTAAACATTAATCTAAAAGCATATTCTTAAACGGTAGTTAAACTACCTAATAAGATTTGTAGCTATAAGTCTGGGATTAATTTATAGGAACTAGACTAGTTAGCAAACACTAACTAAACTAATTTCTATGATATACAGACAAAGATTAAGCAATTACAATTTAAAAAAAATAATTCATCATTTTTGTGTAGATATAGACGCTACAAAAACA
>JBIKIW010000008.1:0-47112 GCA_044361365.1 Limisphaerales bacterium
CTCAATCAAAAAAAGATTTAGAGAAATATGTATTTGACTTAGAGACAGATTTGCTCCATATTATCAAAATCTATATTAAATACCTGAAAAGTATTTCAAATTAAATTTTAACTGGTCTAGTCCCTTTAAAATCGTATTTATACACCACAAAATTATACTTCTGAGCTTGCTTAAACTGCTCTTCTTTGGACGGCTGACTGGGTAAATTTAATCTATCTACCTGATATTTAATAACTGGGACAAAACTAACCAATATCAAAACAACACTAAATATTAGTAAAGAGGTTTGAAGTTTAGATAATTTTTTGGTTTTTTTAAATCTATTCTTAATTTTGGAAAAAAAATTCATATTTTTGTTTTTGGATAATTAAATTCCCAGGTTTTTGTAGGAATTTAACTTTTTTAATTTTTGATTGGCTTTAATATAGAACCCATTTGATTACTTTTACCTAATTTAAGCCAAAAGTTGCTAGTTGCTCCCTGATAAGGGAGCTGTCCCAACGGGACTGTGGGTTTCAGCTTCACTTTAAAGTTTCCACAAAACCCCTTGTCCTGTGGACATTCCCCTTGTCAGGGGAAAACTATTTAATGGCTTATTTCTCGAATTAGTTTTCAAATGGGTTCTATAACTACTTATTTAGTCACCTTTAAATTGCTGTCGCCTATTCTAACATACATTTTTGTATTGTTCAAGTCTGTTATAGTGGACTTGCTTCAAGCTTGACGCCTAGTTCCAAATTTTTATCGTCTCGAAGGATTTTGAGTTTTACTACATCGCCAACTTTTTTCTTTTGAACTATTCGCTTTAGGTCATTTTCGGCGTTAATTTTCTGCCCATCGATTTCCAAAATAATATCACCAGCTTTGATGCCAACTTTGTCCGCTGGGCTGTTTGGTGAAACCGCTGGAGAGTCTATATTTTCAGAAACTAAAGCCCCGTAATTGACTTTTAGCTTGTTATTATTAGCAAAAGAGGAGGTGATAATTGTATATTGCACACCTAAAAAAGGTCGCTGGATTTTGCCAGTAGTTTTGACTGAATCTAAGACGAATTTAACGCTATCGATCGGAATTGAGAAGCCTATATTTTCGCCATCTTGGCTTTTGGCAACATTTACACCGATTACATTTCCATTGATATCTAAAAGTGGTCCACCAGAGTTTCCTTCATTAATACTAGCATCGGTTTGTATAATTTCATCTAAAGTTTCGCTGTTTGCTCCGTCGCTATCACTAGCAATAATCGTCCTACCAAGACCAGAAATTATTCCTCGACTTACGGTGTTGCTTAGCTCCCCGAGAGAATTTCCAATTGCTATAGCAGTTTGACCCACTTTTAAGGATTCTGAGGTGCCAATGCTGATTGGTTTAAGGGGTTTGTTTGGGGAAACTTTTAAAATTGCAATGTCGAGCAACATATCTCTAGCTAAAACTTGAGCTGTAAGCGTGTCACCATCGTCAAAAACCACGGTATAATCGTCTGTAGTATTTTCCACTACGTGTCGATTGGTTACAATATAGCCATCTTCAGAGACCACAAAACCGCTACCCGCTCCAATTTCTACCAACTTATCTGAGTCCACAGTCGAGTTTTGATTTTTAGATAAAGGGTTGGTTTTTTCGAGCTTAGAAAGATTTCGATTTATGATTACACTAACTACCGAATCTCGTGAATTTTTAGCCACATCTATAATTGCAGATTCCTCATTGGTTACCTTGGTGTTGGTAACTTCTTGCACAACTGTCTGGGTGCTTTGGCTTTTTTTGGATGATGGAGCTGATACAAGTAAAGAAACCATTGAAGAGGTAAGCAAGGTTCCTAAAAACGAGATTAATAAGGTAACTATTGCGATGATGATAACCGTGCTTAACTTGGCATAATGAGGTTGTTTAGTAGAAGGTGTGGTACTTTTGGACGGAATTTCTTTCTTTGGTGGAATTTGTTCGGAGTTTTCTGTAGGTTTTGGTTGGTTAAAGTCTTGGCTTTGAGGTTGATAAAAATTTGTGGTTTCTTGGCTGGAATAAGGATTTTCAGGTGCTTGAGGAGTTGTATTGTTTGTTTGAAAATTATAATCTTGATGCAAGCTTTGGTGGTTGGCTTGTTTGTAGTTTAGCTGAGGGTTAGAGCTTATATTTGGTTTATAATTGTAACTTGGCGTAACTGGATTTTGAAAATTTGGCTCAATTTGAATTTCAGCCCCAGAATTATTTTGGACAACAAAATTTGGTTGATTTGGCTGGATAAATTGTTGGTTAAAAAATGGATTTTGCGGGGAATTATGATTATTTTGAAGCTCTTGAGGGTTATTATTCTGGCTAAAATTTTGATCATTAAAATCATTGTTTCCCTGCAAATTAGGGTTAAAATTGTTTGTAGGATTATCTTGAAAATTATCGTTCATATTGATCTTGTTTAATGTTAAACGATATGCACATTTTTAAGTTTTAGGCAATTTTCAGTTTTAGTATAGGATAGGTTTAGCTTCGAAATTTGTGGGTTGATTATTTAAGTTGAGTTTAGGGTTAGTTTCAAAAAATAATTCCCCAGACTAATTGAGTAAATATTGATTAAATAAAGGTTTGACTATATGTCGAAAAAATGTTATTGAGATATTAAATGTCGTAAAAAACAATTTTAGATATTATAAACCAAACACTCAAAATAAAATATGAATTCAGCTCAAAATTTTGGAATTAGACAACAAAATATTTTCCAAATTTGAGTCAAAAAGATTTGTCAGAAACTTTGAGTGATTATGTGTCTGGTTTTATTATTGCCCGAGATGTTGCTTTGTTACCTGATCCGCAAAATATGCTAGTCCCTGAGTTGATAAATCTTGGGAAAATAGCTAAAAAGACTGCAGAAATTATAGATCAAATAACCTTACTCAACCCAAACATTCCAAACAGTGATTACAAGCTTACTTTGCAACAAGTTTTGAATAAACAAAGTTACCAAAAATTAAGTCATATATTTGCTCACCGATTAACAAATCCTGATGAATATAGCTCAGATATGCCAAAATATCTTGTAGGTTTAGCAATAAATGAATCCCGTGATCTCGGTAGGAGTACATCTAATGTAGGATTGATTGCATCGATTTGCGAACTTGCGATGGGTTAAAGTGGCTCTATCTTAGATTGCCTTTTGTGGAGGAGGTGATTTCTGAAATTAAAAAACCAAAATTTTCACTTGCAAAGAGAGAGCATGTTATGAGTCAAAAGCTAGAGTTCGACTTTAGCTGTATTGTAAGGAGGAAAAATGTTTAAGGATTCGAATTTCACCTTAGTGGTATTTGCAGTTATCATGGTAATTGTACAAATGATTGTGCAACTATGCACAAACGTTAGTGAAGATAATTTCGATCTCTTTGCAAGGGTGATCAACGGTCAATAATATACAACCCACCAGGCGTAATCGTTATTCGGATTATGTAGGTGGGGTGTTTTTTTGGTTTGAAAAATTGAATTTTAAAAAGTTTTTACCAAGTTAATCCCTGTAGAGGCGGCCTCCGTGTCGCCATTTTTACCCTAAAATATCAAATAAAGTCCCCACCCGGGGGATACCGTGAGAGCGTAGCGGATCACGGAGGGGTGTGGGGAAGTCGCCGTTAAATTACCGTAGGGGAATGCCTCTGGCTTCCCTCATCAAATTATGTGGAACCAGGCGACGGGAATCAGATTTTTAATTATAAATGGTTAATGATAAATTATAAATCAAAAGATAAAAAAACTTAAAAAAGAAAAATGGCGATCCGTGATCGCCTCTACAAATCTAATATTAAGTTAAAGTTACAAATTTATTAGCTAACAATATTCAACAATGGCGAGACAGGCTCGCCTCTACAACGGTATATTAAGTTAGAGTTGCTTTATTATCAGCACAATGGCGACACGG
This sequence comes from Limisphaerales bacterium, assembly GCA_044361365.1. Taxonomy (GTDB): domain Bacteria; phylum Patescibacteriota; class JACMRA01; order JACMRA01; family JACMRA01; genus JBIKIW01. Next base: position 3,899 of record JBIKIW010000008.1, read on the forward strand.
AGATCGCCGCTACAGATCGATTTTAATCGTGTGGCTTCAAATTAGACTAAAAATGACTTTTGGGGTTAGCTTATTGAATAGCCGATGCAATCCCCTCAAATTTTACCTGCAAACCTTTCGCCTGATTTATGCTATTTGGGTACGGCTGTGGTGAACCATAAGTCTCAAGTATTTGGGATTCTCAAGGAAGATCGCCGCAAACATCTGTATATTTTGGGTAAGACCGGAATGGGTAAAACGACCTTGCTTGAAAACATGATTTTGCAAGATATTTATAACGGTTATGGGGTTTGTTTTCTTGATCCGCACGGGGATTCTAGTGAATTTATCCTAAATCGAATTCCTAAGCACAGGCAAAATGATGTGGTGTATCTCAACCCCGCCGACCTCGAAAATCCAGTTGGGCTAAATATTTTGGAGTCAGATCAGGGGCAAGAATCTTACCTAATTGCATCAAGTTTGATGGCGGTTTTTTATCGTATTTGGGCTGGAACTTGGTCGTCACGAATGGAATATATTCTAAATAACACCTTGCTTGCCCTGCTAGAAACCCCTGGAAATACACTTTTAGGGGTGATCAAAATGTTGACAGACGACGATTATCGAGAAAAAATTGTCACCAAACTAAAAGACCCACTGGTTAAAAATTTTTGGCAAAAAGAGTTTGCAAATTTCAATAGTCGCTACAGGCAAGAGGCGATTAGTCCAATTTTAAACAAAATAGGTCAGTTTTTTTCGAGTGAATTGATGCGAAATATTCTTGGGCAAACCAAAAGTACTATTAATTTACGGGAGATCATGGACGGGCAAAAAATTCTGATTGTAAATTTGAGTAAGGGCAGGTTAGGGGAGGATAATTCCAACCTTTTTGGCAGTCTTTTGGTGGCAAAATTACAAGTGGCAGCCATGAGTAGAGTTGATACAGATGAGAACAAACGCCAAGATTTCTTTTTGTATGTAGATGAATTTCAGAATTTTACCACCGATAGTTTTTCGGCAATTTTGAGTGAAGCCCGCAAATATAGATTAAATCTAATTTTAGCTCACCAATATATCTCGCAACTCACCGAAAGTGGTAATTTTAAGGTCAAAAATGCAATTTTTGGAAATGTTGGAAGTCTTATTGCTTTCAGGCTTGGTAGTAGCGATGCTTCAGAAATCAGCAAAGAATTTCAACCTAGGTTTTTGCCTCAAAATTTGATTAGCTTAGATCCTGCCCAAATTGCCGTGAAGTTGTCGGTTCGGGGTAGGGTAACTCAGGCTTTTTTGGGTAAAACTTTGGCTCCGGTATTTGCCAAATTGGACGGAAGTAAAGATTTTATAATAGAAATTTCTAGGCAAAAATATTCTGTTCCAAGGAAAAAAGTAGCCAGTCAAATTAGCGAGTGGTTTGAGGAAGATGGTTTACAAAAAGAAGTAGAAAAACCTAAAAAAACTAAGAAAAAAGAGGTGGAAAAAGCTCAGCCAGCCAAAAAATTGGTGGAAAGATCCGAGCATATTTTGTCTATTCAGTCACAAAAAGTACGAGTCAATCGGGTAAAAATTGAAGAGGAATTAAAATTTACCAAAAAGCTTTCAAACGCTCATATCAAAAGTGAAAGGGTAAATGATTATAAACCTGAGAAAGATGGCAAAAGTTTGTTTGAATTGCCGAGTTAACTTGGCTTTTGGTTAAATTTGTGCTAAGAGATTTTTATGACTTCAGAAAATCCTAACTCAATAAAAAACTTTTTACCCCAGAAAATAAGCAATTTGCTAACAACAACTTTTCTCAGTAGATTTTTAAAAATCTAATCCACTGTTGAAGAACCTTCCGATCAGTCTAAACAAGAATTCACAGAAAAAAACTTTAATTTTGAGCTAGATAATCTAAGTATTAAAATATCTTTTTCTCCTCAAAGTGATAATTCTGACCTACTTGATTGCAGTCTAGTTTTATCTACAGAAGATCAAAATTTGAATGGAAGAGGTATTTTAGCTGTTTGTGATGAAAATCATAGAGTACATACGATGATACAAAATCAATTAGAAAATTTACATCGAGACTCGTGGGAGTTTGAGTTTAGTGTAAAACCTTCAGAATCACTTCGTATCTTTTTTATTGCTCCAAGTTTAACCGGTCAACCTGGACAAAATAAATATACTAAAAGTAGATGATTTAAATGTAGAAATAGAGGAGACTATTTATAATGCATTTCCAGAAAATGGATCTGATTTTACACCCAATGATATTAAGTTGTTAAAACCTCAGTCTTAAGAATTTAAGTAATTAACTTTTTCTTCTCAACACCATCAAAGTCTCAATATGTGGAGTGTGTGGGTAAAAGTTGTAGCTACTAAAGAATTGAATGTCGTACAAGTGCTTAGTTCCATCAAAATCTTCGGCTTGAGTTTTTGGGTTGCAGCTTAGATAGACGATGTATTCTGGAGTGTGTTGAGCGATTCCGAGCATTAGTTTGGAGTTCAATCCTGATCTTGGAGGGTCAACCATCAAAACCTGAGTTTCGGCAAGTTTAGCAGTCATTTCTTCTGCGTTGCCTTCGATAAAATCAAAATTGGTTATCTGGTTATTTTTAGCATTCAAAAGAGCTTTTTGGCTGCTTCCAACTAGATTTTCGACTCCTAAGACTGACTCACTGGATTCACTGACCAGCAAACCCAAAACTCCAACACCAGCGTACAAATCCAAAACTTTCGGTTTTTCTCCGAGAGCTTGGTTTATTTTAGCAATTTCTTGATTAATATCTTTTGCAGCAAGCTCAAAAACTGGTAGATTTACTTGAAAGAAGTTTTCGATATTACAGCTAAATAGTTTGTCTTGAATTTTTTCGACCAGTTCCATTTTCCCGATTTCTAAGATTGTTCTTAGGTCTTTTTGCTCTAATTCTTCAGGTTCTTCGTCTCTTGGTTCTTTTTTAGATTCCTCTGCGATTGGTGAAACAATTCTCAAACCTTTCAAGTTTTCACCCAAAATTTCTTCAAAAATATTTGCTCCTACTTTTAGATTTCTATCTCGCACCAAAAGTTGAGCGATGACTTTATTTTCGTGGCTAGAATATCTCAAAACTAGAGATTTAAGCTGTTTTCCAGATAATTTTAGGTCATTTATAACTTCCAAAATTTGCTTGGCAGCTCGGTTGATTTGCTCATTAACTAGGTCACAACCGCTGTGAGGATATTTTCCATAACTTCCTTCTCGTTTGAAAAATGCCAACTCCAAAGTGTCTTCTTTTTGAAAGAACGAATATTCTACCTTGTTGCGGTAATGCCAGCTATTTTCGGAGTTTTCTGAATAATTTTGTTGAATTTCAAAGTCGGGGAGTTCAGTTTCGGCAACGGTTTTAAAAAATCCTGTAATAAGTTCTTTTTTGATCTGATTTTCGTAGTCCAACGTCATGATTTGCCAAGGACTGCAAGACAAAAAGTGATCTTCGTGAGCATCGGTTCGGTGGTCAGATTTTTCCAAAATTTGCTCGGCAGTAGCGTACAAAACATCGTCTTTTCGCTTAAAAACCCGCACTTCCACAAGCTCGTCAGGAAGAGCGTTTAGCACCTGGATTTCACGATTATGTTCAGTTAAACCGACACCATAACCTCGTTCGTTTAGCTTGGTGATTCGGATTGGTGCCAGCGGAGCATGAGTTCGTTTAACAAATGTTTTGGGTAAAGGTTTTTTAGGCCATTTTTTAGGAGAATTTTTCATAATAATGTTATTTCAAATCCAATTTTGATTATGGGTTTTGGTCAACTAGCGGATGAAAACTATAACCTCTGACATTGATTATATTTGCCAAAAAAGAGGCAAGAAGGTGTAGTAAGTTCAGCGTTATCTTGATTAAGTATTTATGAGTAAAAAAACAACCTTCATCGACCTATTTGCCGGAATTGGTGGCTTTCACTTTGCCTTAGATTCACTTGGTTTTGAGTGTGTGTTTGCTAGTGAAATTGATGAAAAAGCTAGAATAACCTACGAAGCCAATTTTAAAGATATTTCTCCCAAACTTTTTGAAGGAATTGGGCTTCCACTTTTTAATAAAGACATCACCAAAATTGATCCAAAAAATATACCAGATCATGATATTTTATGTGGTGGTTTTCCTTGTCAGCCTTTTAGTATAGCAGGGCACCGTAAAGGTTTTGAGGACGTTGGTAGAGGTGATTTGATTTTTAATATTGTGGATATTATAAGAGTAAAACAACCCAGAGTAGTCTTTTTGGAAAATGTAAAAAATTTGTATTCCCACGACCAAGGTCAAACTTATCAGTACATTAAAGAATTAATCCAAAAACAAGGTTATTTTGTGAAGGAAAAGGTTTTGAATACTATGGAATATGGAAATTTACCCCAAAACAGAGAAAGATTGTATATTTTAGCTTTCAAAAATAAAGATGATTTTGATCAATTTGAATTTCCAAAGCCTCAAAAACTTCAAACGACTTTAAGTTCAATTTTAGGAAAAAAAGCTGATGATAACTATTATTATAATGATAAACCACCCTTCGAAATAAAGAAAAACGAAGTTTATGTCTAATCAGCACGATAATTATGAGGTTCTAAATTTAATTGGTTACGGATTGGCTAAATTTGATACTTTTGCTCAAGTGTTTGGTTTTTCAACTAAAACTGCTTTTTATCAATATTGTGTAAAAATAGGTATCTCTGAAACTATTGGAGTGGTTAAAAACAGACAAGATTTGTTTGATCATTTTTTTGATAATGGTAGAAAAGGTTGGTGGCAAAAAGGCGATGTTTATATTCATAGAAAAATCAAAATTGATGCTTTATTTGGCAATGAAAATGTGGAAAGCTATGTAAATATTGTAAAAATGTATTTGCAAACTAACTTTAGTGTAAAAGATTTTATTTTAAAAGTTAATCCCATTACTCAAACAAGGTTTAAACAAATGCAAGAAACTGGACTTGAAGCGGAGTTATTTTTTATGAATAATTATCAGAAACTCAATGAATTTCAAAATGGAAAATTAGAAGATGCTAGGCTTTATGGAGACGGTTATGATTTTCAAATTTCTGTGAATGAAAATTTTTATTTAGCTGAATTTAAAGGGATTAGGAGATCTAAGGGAAGGCTAAGAATAACCGAAAATGAGTTTAGAAAAGCTCAAGAATATAAAGATAATTATTTTTTATCTGTAATACTAAATTTAGATGAAATCCCTGCAATCAAAATTTTTGCAAATCCACTTCAAACTTTAGATTTTAAAAAAGTAGAAAGGCAATCTAAAGCACAAGTTGAATATCATTTAACTGGAGATATATGTTAACTCAAGAGACTAAGAATCATTTCATTAAATTCTTAAACCAGAAAGAGGAGTCATATGATAATAGTTTTAATTTTGATATTTTAAACTTCTTATGTTTAGAAAACAGCGTAGATAAAAATGTTTATGATGACTTTTTTACAAGTTTTGAAAGACTCATAGAAATTGAAAAATGGATTGATCTAGTAAAAAGCAAAATTGTAATGCACGAACATGAAGATGAAATTGATAATATTATTTCTGAATATATAGATTTACAAACAAACAACAAAAAGTCTTTGTGTTTAAATTAAAAAGTGGTCTCAACCAATGGAGTGCTGGTGGACGAAAAAGACACCCTGACGAAGCTTATATTCCAATCCCAAGTTGGATTCACACAGAATTTAAAGACTTTTTTCCACCTAGAGATCAACCTTTTAATCTTATTTTACCAAGTAAAAAAATAATTTCAGCTAAACTTTGTCAGGATAATAGCAAGGCTTTGATGAGTAATCCAAATCAAGATTTAGGTAAGTGGCTACTTAGAAAATTGTTAAAACTAAAAGAGTGGGAGCTTTTAACATATAAAAAACTTGAAGAGGTTGGCGTTGATTCAGTTGAAATAACTAAAATTGATAGTGAGAATTTTGAAATTGACTTCAAGAAATTAGGTAGTTTTGAAGAATTTGCAGAGAATAATTTAGAAAATCAGGTCAACAAGAATTAGCTTTTTGAGCTATCAGAGCCCTAACTAATCAGCATTTGGGTTGGGTAAAACTGATCAAACGAGGCAATTTTGGCTTTGTATTTTTGAGCAAGAGCCAGATTTGAGCAATCTACAGCGGAAATATTTTTTTTGGTGTGATTTTTAAATTCAACAAGGGTTTGTTCGTGAATTTTTTCATCAACTACGACTTTTAGAATATCTAAATTTTCAATTTGAGAGAGCATGTCTAAAGCCTCTTTTTGCCCAATTCTTCGTGAAATTAGAGTGATAAACTCATAGATTACTAAGTTGGAAATTATTAAATTGTAGTCTGAAATTTTGGCAACCAACCTTTGGCAATTTTGGTGATGAGGATCATTTTCAACAAATAGTCCGTACAAAAAATCTGAATCCAAGAGTAAATTATCCATAAACGATCTCATCAATTTTTTTGCTAATTTCATGTGGCTTTAAATCTTCAAATAAAGGTTTTTCAGCTTTAATAGTTTTTATTTTAGCTAAAGGATTTTTTTTAACTTTTTTGACTAAGTAGTTTTGGCTAATTGTGCGAAGTAATTGGGAAAAATTAACATTCTCTCTCTTGGCTTGAAGCTTTAGCTCTAAGTAAAGGTCATCGGGGAAATAGGCTTGTAATTTGATCATATTTATACTCTAGGAGTATAGAGTACTTTTGTCAAAACTTTACTAACCATGTGTTTTTCCCTAGTACACCTCCTGACCCGCCTCGGCGTAATAATTGGTTAGGATTAAATTATCCAAAGTGTTGATTTTTATTTGAGTAAGATCGATTTTTTGCCCATTTTTGAGCCTAGGTTCCAAAATATCCGGTTCTAATGTGAAAATTTTGGAGATGGTGTTTTGGTTGATAAATTTGTTGTTTTTGAGAATGCGATTTACTAACTCATTTTGAAAAGTTTTAGCCAAATTAAATTCACCATTTTTAACAGCCAAATTAAACCCCCAAAGCCCAAAACTAGGTACATAAACACTGTAAGGTTGGGTTTGCGGAAAAACAGATTTTAGAGTTTTATTGATCCCCCAAAAAGCTTTTGGAGTGGCGTAACTAGAAGTACTTTGAGTCACTAAAATACCATTTTGACCCAAAACCCGCTGGATAAATTTAAAAAATTCCTGTGAATAAAGCTTTGAAACCACGGTTTCATCAGGGTCTGGGAAGTCATTAATGATCAAATCTAAACTTTCCTTTGGTTGCTCCTGAATCCAAGTCCAAGCGTCGGCGTTTAGAACTTTTACTTTAGGATTAGCCAAGCTATTGCCATTTAACCTTTTCAAAATATCCGTATTTTTAGCCAAATCCGTAACACCTTTATCCAAATCGACCAAGTGAATTTCATCTATAGAATCTTCAAATTTTAGTAGCTCCCGCACCGCCAAACCATCACCTCCACCCAAAACTGCGATTTTTAATTTTACCCCAGGTTTTTGCTCCAAAAGATTAACCATCGCCGGCATCACCAAACCTTCGTGGTAGCGATATTCATCGGTGGAGCTAAACTGGATTCCGCCGTTTAAATACAGCCTTACATCTTCAGCTTTTTTGGTTAGAACAATTCGCTGATATTTGGTTTGAGCGGAATAAACAATTGGATCGCGGTACAAATAGCTCTCCACAAAATTATAAATCTGACTGCTATAAATCACCCCAACAATCAAGCTAATCAGTACCAAACTAAGATAAATCGGATATTCAATTTTGGTTTTAATTTTTTCCCAAAACAGATAAATTGCAAGTACTGCCATGAGACAGTTTATAATCCCCACCAAAAAACTAAGCTGAACCAAGCCGAAATAAGGCAACAAAATTAGTGGAAAAAGTAATGAAGCTGCCAATCCACCAAGGTAATCAAAAGACAGCACATTAGATAATATTGATTTTAGCTTGGAATCTTCTTCTTTTTCTAAAATTCGTGTTAAAATGGGGATTTCTAGCCCAGACAAAAAACCTATCAGCAAAGTTAAACCAACTTTTACAATCTCAAAATAAGGTGAAAAAACAAATGCTCCATACAATAAAATCGCACCAAAACCACCAACCAAAGCCAAAGTCGTTTCAGTTAATACAAATCTTTCCACCAAAACATTGTCCTCAACCCACCTAGAGGCAAAAGCTCCCAGCCCAAGACCAGCCAAAAAAAGCCCTATTGCAAGTGAAAAAGCTAAAATGGAGTTGCCTGTAATGTTTGTAGATGCAGTTCCAATCAGCAATTCATAGGTTAATGAGCAGGTTGAAACAACAAAAATTTGGACTAATAATAGGCTAGTTTTGAATTTGGTATTGAACATAAATTAAGGAGCTAAAATAACAGCAGCAATAATTATAGCAACTCCTAAAAGGAGCAGTCCTTTAAAAATAGCAGCCGCAACGTTTTTTCTTTCAAAAATTTCAGCTTCCACATCTGCCGGTAAAATCCAATCTATAATTTTGTAGGCTAAAAATAGAACTGCTGTTCCGACCATAGAATAGGCGATTACGGAGATAAAGCTACCAACTGGTGAGCGAGCTTCAACAATATTAGATTGCTCTAGTAAAATTAGGGCAAAGCCGATTACGAAAGAGGCAAAAATGGTGAGAGTTTTGTACATAAAGAGTGTGTAAATTGTTAAAAATTATAACTAAATTTGGTTTAAATCGGACTAAAAAGTCTATATTTAAGGTTTTTTTGTTGGTTTTTTTGTTAGAATTTGTAGTTATTTAGTCGCCGTCAAATTGTGGTAGAGGCGATCCCCTGATCGCCATTTTTATTGTATAGTTTTTCTTTCTCCAGTAGCTCTGGGATTTTCTAGCCAAGCTTTTCTTTCAAGTATAATCTTATAAACCAAAGCACCAATTCCAGTCAAAATAACTATAATGATGGCAAAAATCCAACCCAGCCACATTACACTATCTTTAAAAAGTCTTATAGTTATGCTGATTTTGGGTGAATTATCAGGAATTTCGGTTTCATCCTCACTAGTAGTATCAAGGTTATTTTGATCAGAATTGCTTGATGTTATCGAGCTGGAACTAGAAGACGAGGAGCTTGTATTTGAGCCGACAACGCCGTAGTCGTTAACTTTTACCAGGAGTTTGAATTTTTCTTTTTTATCAGGGAAAAAATCGGTATTAAATTTTTGTTTATTCTCCCCAGAAGCGTTTGTAAATTCTTGAATACTGCTAGAAACAACCTCATCTTTTTGATTTAAAAGTGTTAAATTTAAGCTAATTCCCTGGTTTGAAGGTAGAGAAACTTCATTTTCTAAAGTGTAAATTTTGTTTATTTCTCGGATTTCGATATCTTCAAAGATTATTTCACTATCTTTTGCTGTAGAAATTTCTTTTTTCTGGCTATAAATCTGCTTTGTTTGAGTAGCCAAAATAATAGCTACAGTTAAAATTAAACCCGCAACCACAAAACAACCAATTCCAATATTTTTCCACAATTTAGCTGTTTCAAAAATCTTCCCAACCTCATGATTACCCAATCTCAAGCTGTCTTTAAAAATTTCAGTTAGTTTATTGTTTGGAACCCAGATTGTCTCAAACCATTCCTCGTAGTTATCAGGAAATATGTCTATAGAATAGGATTTTTGACCGACTTTAAAATCCAAATATTCAAATTCTGCAAATTCTCGTGAGTCTTTTAAGGCTCTACCTTCAGCTTTGTTTAGTTTCCCCAAGCCGTATTCAACCAAAGATGTGTTGTATTTACCTCCCAAAAAACTTTGTACAGAAAATTCCTCAGCTTGCATCTCAATTTTTAGCTTATCAATTTCATCTTTCTCAAGCTGCCTACAATAATAAACCTCGTTGTCGCTAACTGCAAAATACCAGGTTTGCCCGTTGTTTGCCAAGCAGTAATATTCTACAGCTGGAAAAGTGCCTCCAACATCATCGTAGTTATTTGGGTTACCAACTTGTTTGATAGTATAATCAACTTGCCCATTCCCTAGGACTTCAAAGGGCATGTTTTCGTACTCACCTTTTGCTCCCACAAACAATACTTTTTGATACAATTGCATAATAATAAATTTACTTTCCGCCTCCGCCTCCAGTTCCGCTTCTACCTCCAGTTCCGCTACCTCCGCTGGTGCTTAGATATCTAAAATTCGACCTTGAGGTGTAGGGACATCTGCCGTACTGGTCTTTTTGAGAAGTTGTACAGGACTGAGTTTGACTGCTGGCAATTTTCGGGCTTTTGCTTAGTAATAATCCCGTATTTGCAGTGACTAAAGGAGTGGCTGAAAGCATGCCTAGCGAGCTGAGGATTATGTAGGGTAAAATTTTCATAGGCTGTATTTGCTTTGAGTAATAACTAATAAATCTAAATCTGGATAGGTGTGTAGAGTTTTAAAATTGATACTTTCAGCATTAATATCCCAAATAATAACCGTCCAACAATCTTTGTCAAACAAGTGCGAAAGAGAATTTGAGTGATCTAAAAAATCTTCAGTTACAGTTGAATTATACTTTTGAATTTCGATAGAATATTTTGGGCTATGTGTCCTGGAATCTTTTGTTAAAGGAATTTTTAGGGCAGATTTTAAAATCTCGTTTGGAATTTTACTTGCCAAAATTTCGGTTGAATTTCCACCCTCCCGTAAAATCTCGATCTGATGAGAAAAACCGATAACTTTTAGATTAAAAATGGTTTCTCCTAGTCTTAATTCCTTTTGAGCAAAGATTTTTACCCAGTTTTGTAAGCTAGTATTTTCACCTTGATACCAATATAAATATTCGTTTGTCATAGTTTTTGATTTGATAGAAAGTGGATTTTTGTTTGGTTGTAACAACAAATAGTTTTTGGTTAAATATTTAATAAAGTCAATTAATCTTTATTTTAAGGTATTTTTGGCAAGTTGCTTGGATCAATTTGGATAAATATCTTGAAACTAAAATTATTATTCAACAAATTATCTTTCTAAAATATCTGTTACGGTTTTTTCTTTGCCATCACCTTTAACTTCAGCACTTTGGTTTGTGATAAGTTCAAACCCAGCTTTTTGTGAAGCAAAGAGTTCTCTCAGGTATCCATTAACCGTAACGTTCAAAAAGTTATCTTTCACCCTGGCAGGAAACGACTCAATTCCTTTCATTTTACAAACATAATTACTTCTCGGTATATGAAAATTGCTAGTAACAATATAGGCCGTTTTTATAGCAAAAATATTTTTGGCTCTCCAACAGGTGTCTAAGGTGTCTCTTCCTGCATAGTCTCTGATTATATAGTTATCTGGAATCCCTTTTTGAATGAGGTATTGGGCCATTACATCAGGTTCATTGTAATTCTCAAATCTGTTGTCGCCACTTACAAGAATAGTTTTGATTTTATCAGCTCTCCAAAGTTCAATCGATTTATCCAGCCTGTCTGCAAGCACAGGGGAAGGTTTATCACCTCTTATACCAGCTCCAAATACAATTGCGGTATCAAGTTTTTCGTCAGATTCATTTGCACTAAAACTTGTATCAACCGAAAAAATAGAAAAAGGTAAAATCGCCAAAACCAAACCAACAAAAGCAATTTTAATCAGGTTTAGAAAGGTTGTTTTCTTCAGTACTTTAGCATACAATTCTTTCAAACTGGTTATATTTATTTTTGTCATATTTAAGATTAGTGGCTGAGTTGCAAATATTGTGATTATTTTCACTCTTTATATCTGATTTACGATTTGTTTAAGCAAGTCAACTTTTGATTTATAGAAAATTGGAGTTTTTGTTCAATCCGTTTCTGCCTATTTGCATCGATCAAAATTGTATGTAAAAACTTAATCTATATGCCGTACAGTTCACCTAAATTGTTTGAATTTATCCAAAAAATTACTAGTTTTTATAACATCACTAATTTGATTAGAGTAAGGATAAAAGACAATCAAATGCTTCAAATAAAATATTTCGAACCAGATTTTAGCTACCGCGATGAGCTACAAAATGATCTTGAAAAATACAAACCAGAAATACAAAAATTTACCGCCCAAACCATCGATTCAATTGTACTCCAAAATGCAGATTGTTGCCATGAAAAATGTGTGGGTTGTGTGAATTATTCTGGGTAGAATTAGCCTAATTTTCTTTAACCAATTGGCAAGCTCCGACTATTGAAAACGGTGTTAAAAATATATTCAAAAATGGAATAAGCCCTAAAATTCCGCACACAAATAAAAACGGCCAATAAAGTGATTTCTTCTGATTTATTGCCTTCAATCTTTTTCTAAAAGTGAGTTTTTTGATTGAGTGATAGGGTTCAAAAACATCTAGTCCGGTAATAAAAATAATCTGCAAAAACACCACAATAAAGTAGATTAATGTGCCTATAACTGGTATAAAATTTACCAAAAATAAAACCAACAAAAACCCAAAACTCAGCACCAATTTTTTTAGTTCAAAAATCAAGGCGGTAAAAATTTCGCTCAGAATTGATGAATTTGAAGGCTCGGTTTGGGCAAACTCCTTCTCCAAAATTTTGTTGGTTAAAATCGAATAAATCGGGGCGTTTATAACCGTTGTAATTCCGCTAAAAAGCTGTGAAATCACAAATGCAAAAAGACCCCACAAAACAAAACTAAATACAAAATAAATTAGTTGATTTTGAGTAAAATTGTTTAGAATATTATTTGAGATCGTCTGAGATAAAAACCAAGCTGAAACAATCAAAACTACAAAAACCAAAAGATTTGTAAAAATGGCTGCGGCAATGTATTTATAAACCCAGGGATTTTGTAGCGTATATCCAAACCCTTTAAACCAGGCACCAAAGGATTTTTGGATATTTTGAGCTTTTTTGTTTGAGTTTGGGGTAGGGATTGTCATGTTTTAAAGTTTCTTTGTTTGATAAATTATCAAGCTCAAATGTAAAAAGCCTGTGTTTTTGTAAAAATCAAAATTTTAAATTCTTAATTTCATTCAAATCAGAAATTACTACAATGTCATTATCTGGGGTTGTATTTGTTTCAAACAAGCTATTGTTGGTTTTTTTATCCAAACTAAATAAAATCATAGTTCTGTAATTATTGTTTTTACTAGCGTTTAACAGAGCCATTTTAGCCTCTTCAAAGCCTTCCTCATCTCGTTGAATCTTGATAGGTATAGGCTGAACAATTCCGTTATTAGTCAAAAACCCGTCTATACCTTTATTTCTCTGCACTGGCATAGCTTGTATTTGATTCAAAAGCTCAAGAATTTTGGGAGATTGATTAACATAACTATCACGACCTTTTTCTAGCAAATTAGATTCGGTTTTAATAGGGTTTTGTAATCTTTTTTTAGTTAAATCTACAGCATTTTGGGAAATATCAAAACCTAAAAATTTACGATTTAAAATTTTACTAGTTACTAAAGTTGTACCACTTCCACAGAACGGATCTAAGACTAAATCATTTGGATCAGTCGTCAATTCTATAATTCTCTCCAAAAGTAATATCGGTTTTTGAGTAGGATAGCCAACTCTTTCTTTAGCTTTAGGGTTCAAATAAGGAATATCCCAAACATCACCCAACGGGACTCCTTTTTTGTTTTGATTAAAAATAATATTTCCATTTTTATCCTTTTTATAGACACTTTTGCCGTTATCATCTCTTTCTCTATCTTGAAAAATCTGATCTAAATTTGTGGAAGGTGAATAATCCTGATATTTTTGGTTAAACTTAAAATCCTTGGTTTTTGTATAAAAAAATATTATTTGGTGGCTGTTTAATAATCCTTTTTTACCATTGCTCCATCTACGATAAGTCCAAATTATTTCACTTTGAAAAAGTTCATACCCAAAAACTTCGTCTAAGGCAACTCTTAAATAGTGCGAAGCTGTTTTGTCACAATGTAAAAATATGCTTCCAGAATCTTTTAAAACTCTTTTACACTCCGCAAGCCTTTCTTTGATATAATCTTTATACTGAATTATACTATCCCACTTATCTTCAAAACTATACTTTTCATTTTCTTTTGATAATTTATGAGTTTTTTGTGTAAAAAAAGGTGGATCAAGATAAATTAAATCTACGACATTTGAATCTAATAATTTTAAATTTTCTAAACAATCGCCTTGCAAAACCTCGTTATAATTTTTCATATCAGATTTTACTGGTTTTTTTGTTTTCAGCTATTTTGGTTAAGATCTCTAATAAATCAATATCGGTTTCTTTTTTAATATATTTCCAAGCATTTTCACCAAAATAATATTCACCACCAACACCAGCATAAATTGTCTGCAAAGTTTCCTGTATTCTAATAGCCTGTGTCCTGTTTGGGTAATAAAACATTATTCTGATGGGATTGTAACCGTACATTTTTATATTTTGTACTCTGGTATGTTCTTTGGTAATATGATCACCATCAGTTGTAGCATCACGCCATTTTATCTCATATGCATTATTATCAACCAAGCAATCAATTTCAAAAGTTTTTGGTTTAAAACCTGTCTTATTTTCAATTTTTACTTTTTTTTGGGTATTTATAAACTTTTGCTCAAAACACAAAATTGTAGCTTCTTCCAAAAACGAGCCTGCATATTTATACAAAAACCTACCTTTATTTTGATAAAGATCAATCAGCCTACCTTCTTCTAGCCCAATTCCCAATACTTCGTAAATCAAATAATGAGAATTGTTATCAAGCTCCATTTCATCAGTTCTACCAATTATTTTTTGTGCTAATTGGCTTGAGTATTTTAAAGATAAGTCTGTTATTAGTTCAAATATTTTGTTTTCCATATAATGAATTTATAATTTCATGATTTTATTTTAATCAAGTTAAAATCTGCGTTGTTTAATTAGAAGCGTATCGAATTTCAAATTTCCTTCGTCTGATACAAACCCTCCAGTTCAAACCCTCGTTTTTGATAATATTCTCTGGTTCCGATGGCAGAAATTACAGCAATTTTGGAATAATCGATTTGATTGGCAATTTTTTCAGCTGCTTTTAGTAGTTCTGTGCCGAGTCCGAGGTGTTGAGCTTTGCCTTCATTTTTATCTCCAAGAGACACAGTTTGCCCATATACATGCACTTCGCGGATGATGGCGGAGTTTGAGAGTTCAGGTAAAAATGGGTGTTGGAATTGGATTTGGGTGGATTTGGTTTTGGCTAAAAATTCTAGTTCTTCGGTTAGGGTTCGGTTGGTTTCGATTGGGTTAGTTTTGGTTTCAAGATCCACCCCGTGCAATTCTCCTCTTTGAGGAGTACCCGCGATAGCGGGGGAGGTGGAGTTTGCTGGATTGGAGTTAGGATCCACCCCGTCAACCTGCGGTTGCCACCCCTCGTGCCCCGTAGGTCGTTCGGGAGACCCGAACTGCACTTGAGATTCAAGAGGGGAATTTGGGTTAGTCGCCTCTACTATTTGATTTGTAGTTTCAATTTCATCATAATTTGGCAAACTGAGGCGTAAAAATCCGCAGATTTTGTTGTCTTTGGTTACGAACTGTAGGAATTTTTCGGTGCCGGTTTGGACTTGGTAGGTTATTACCTTTAGTTCGATTTCATCACGCGTAACTTGTTGGTTTTTGATCTCACGGCTACGAATGTCTTTTTTGATGAGCTTTTTTCTTTCCAGTTCTTTTTCAGCCATTTCACGGAAATTGGTAAATTTATTTCCCACCACAATATCAGGACTTGGAATATCCCTTATAATTCGGGTTAATCGGCAATATTCTGGGGTTTCGTAAATGGCAGTACTCACAACTTTAAGCAATTCCTCATGATCATACGGTTTCCATTTCCCGGCATTATAATAATCCACCAATTCGGCAGTTTCGATCAGCGAACACGGATAAACCTTTAATTCATCAGGTTTAAAATCAGAGTCGCTAAACATTTTTTGGTAATCTTCAATGTCAGTTTCAGGTGTAGCTCCATACAGGTTTGCCATCCAGTGGGCGTGAATTTTGAACCCAGCTTGTCTGAGAAGTTTTACCGCATAACGAGTGGCTGCCACGTCGTGACCACGGTGATTTTTTTCCAAAACCTCATCACTCAAACTTTGAAAACCAATCTGAGTTTTGGTACAACCAAGTCTTCGGATTCTAATCACTTCTTTTGGGGAAATTTTATCTGGACGAGTTTCGATTACCAGCCCAACACACCTAGATTTGGCTTTGGCGTTAATTTCCTGCTCTTTTTCAAGCTCTTCCCAAGTACTACTTTCATCTGCTGGATCAACTTTGTGGCTGTTTTCTTTGATGATTTTGGTAACGGCTAGATTATAAATTGAACTGGTTTTTTGGGTGATTTTTTCTGCATTTTCCACAAATTCATTTTTGTGAGTGCGACTAAGGTAATTTTTGTCGTATTTATCAGGAATAAGCTGATACTGACCTACTTTTTGCTCCACTTCTTCAGTCTGATCAATTTCACCAAAATCGTTTAGAGCTTCAAAAATACGTTTGATAAACCAAATTTGGTATTTTTCTGGGTAAAAGCTCCAAGTTCCGCCCAAAATTATAATTTCAACTTTTTGGGTAGCGTGTCCGATGTTATAAAGTGCCTTTAGCCTTCTGTAAGTCTGTAAATAGGGATCAAAATGGTTTTTTTCAGCCCTCTGAGCTCCAGGTTCATCACTTAGGTAACTCTTTGGCATTCGGATATCGTTTGGGCAAAAAATACACTCGCCAGGGCAGGGGAAAGGTTTAGTGAGAACAGTTACAGTAGCCACTCCGGAGATCGTCCGAGTCGGTTTTAGAGTGATTTTAGTTATAAAATTTGGGTCTTTGGGAAGTTTTTCAGGTGCTTTTTCCAACAAAAACCGATAAGCTTTGATCAACTCTTCTTTGGAGTAAAAATTACCTTTAGATGGCGGATATTTGGCTAAAATCTGTCGGTAAGTCTTGGCAGAAATGGTGGGCAATTCATCAATTTCCTTGAAAATATTTAAAAATTGTGTATAGTCTTGAAACATTTGCTTGAATTTACCAGCAAATTTATTTTTTATGCAAAATCTCAACGAACTTATCTTTCGCAAACCTCAAATTCACACTGCTGAACGGGTTGTTTGGCAAGACGGGTTTTATTATAAAATAGGTCATTTTCCAGGATACAAGCACACAATTATAGATAATTTATCTACAGAACAAATAGAGGCTTTGTTAGACAGTTTAAATTTCGATGATTTGCTTTCTAAGCATCGCAAAAAAAACATTTTGAATATTGAAGGAGAAAATCTAAAAAATTGGTTGAATAATTATCAAGATAATATTTTACCTAATTTAGAAAATGGTGTTGGTGATAAGAGGTTAGTTTTGAGTCCTAAGGAAAAAGAATATCTACGGGTCAAGGCTAAACTTTATAGAGAAATAGTGGAGTATCAAGAATCTCAAAAAATTGCTCAGAGGTATATAACTTTCCACCAATCTAATATCCCAAACAGCCAAGGAAAGTCAAACAGCTAACCCCTTTTTCTATAGTTTTCTGAAGAAAATAATATCCACTTTGCAATCGCTTTGATTTGTCTGATAAATCTATTTAGGCTAAACAACCTAAGCTTATAAATTGTATAACTCACGATCAAGATATTGATAAAAGTTAGAATCAAAAAAGGTGTTCTAATCCAAATAATTGGGGCTTTTATGTAGCCAGAGTTAAGGATAAAATAAATATCCCCACAAAATAAAGCAACCTCTACTAGCCAACTGACCTGAGTGCTGTCTTGGGTTACATCAATTTCTTTACGCCTGATACCCTGAAGAGTGTGCCAAGAAAGGAGAGCTGAAATCCCAGTCAAAAAGAAAAAATCTATCCTAAAAGGAAGTTTTGGAATCAAGTTAAATAACATGCCTAGCTCGATAAGACTATCTGCCACAAATTGCAACAAAGCACTTGTTCCCATAAACATGGTAAGTACAATAATTGAGTTTGGGATATTTTTTAGCTTACCAGCGTTAAAATCAAAATTTTGTATTGTTTGTATTGTTTTTTGTATTAGATCCATAAATATTTTTTTACAGATTTTAAATCCACTGTCAATTTAAGCCAGAAGCTTTTATTTTAAGGGATATTTAGGCTTTGTTAAATCTTTAGGCAACTCCCCAAACATTCACAAAAAGCCCGTAGTCAGCCACAAAATTAGCATTACTTAAGCTCTGATCTTCTTTCACCGATTGATGTACACCTCCCAAAGTTTCACTAAAAAGCCCGAACCTTTTCATCTCGTCCTGCCAGAATTTGGTCTCAACTGTATATAAAAAGTATTTTGTGTAGCCTCTGTCCAAAAAAAAGTTGGGGATTTCCAAGCTTCCCTCTTCATGTTTAGGTATGTTTTGAATAAAATGATCGTATAAATCTTTAGCCTTGGTTTGAAATTTAACCGATTTTTCAATCAATTCTTTTCCAGTATCAAACACAGTTTCATTTTCTGGACTCACACTTTGTAAATCAAAAACTAGATCTGGAACAGCAGAAGTTTCAAAAAACTTGTTATATTTTTCTTTAAGTTCATTTTGAGCTTCGTTTAAACTTTTAAAACTATCCTTAAACCAAATCAAATCAGCCAACCAAAAATAAGCTTTCTCAAAAACCCCAAACTCTCGGTATTTATCTAAAAGTAAATAAAAATAAGCTTTTACAAGTGGTAAAACTACTTGATGACTTTCACTCAGGTGATATTCCAAAGCCGATAAAGTACGAGTTTCAATCTGAAAACTAACAAACCAAGGAAAACTTTCAAGCTTCGTATCAAGCACCAAATCCAGCTGTTCATCAAAAAAACTATCTCCAAAATTCCACAAAACTGCCCCAAAAGCTAAAGCCTCGAATGCATCTAAAAGGGATAAATTGATGTCTTGGTTATCAACCACCAAAATACTAGGCACCACCAATTGTTGAGCAGATTTTAGCATTGTAACAACCTCTTCATACAGACCATTAAAATCATAATGAATAATCAAATCAACTGGTTTAGAGTTTTTTCGGGAGGTAATTTTTTGTAAAACCTCATCCGGACGCATCGAAAGAGTAGCTTTATCAATATCTAAAAAAATTATTTCAACCTCTTTTTCAAGCAAAACGTCCACCAAATTTTGAGGTAAAAGTGGATGCACGATTACGCTGCTACCAAATTCGATACGATTTTTATCCAACAAATTTAGCAAAGCTTTTTCCTGAGAATAATGACAATACGCCGACCACCGACCAGCATTTATAGCAGAATTATCAAACTTTGGAGTTTGCAGATCAAACACTTTTTTGCGTAAAAATCTTTTTATAGAAATTCCAGTGTACCAACTAGACTGCTTCTGCAAAGCTTTGTAAATTACCTGAATTTTCGCCCAAATCCGTTGTTTATCTGTCATAATAGCAATTTATAGAGTATAAAACAGTTATCAATTTTTTGCCAAGTTAGGATTGTTATCAGATTCCTGTCGCCTGTGTCTCATAATTTGAAGACGGGGAGGATAAATCCGTCCCCCTACCACATAAATTTAACGGCGACTAGGGAAAAATGGCGAATTAAAATTCGCCTCTACACAATAATTATGTCTCCTTATCTAGGGAGGTGGCAACCGCAGATTGACGGAGGGTATTTTGTTACAAATTTATTATCAAACAATGGCGAAACAAAACAAATGGAACCGTAAAGGTTCCGCTACAAATTCAAGGATGACAAATTGATAGGGTAAATATAAAATTGATATTCCCAACAAAAATTCCCCCGAATGGGAGAACAATTAATTTTAATTTTGGTGGCGGGACCAGGACTCGAACCTATACCTCCTGGTTATGAGCCAGGCGAGCTGCCAATTACTCCATCCCGCGATAAAAGTAATTTAACCTTTGAAATAAAATTAACTTTTGTCAATAATAAATTTTGGTTGCGGTTGAAAAACTTCCATTGAAATGAGGGTAGTATTTTTCGGAGGTTTAGAACTCAGAGAGTTGTTACCTTCAATGTAGAAAATAAATAAAAAATACAAAAGCTTGGTAAGATGCTTTAAGTGGTCTCTCGGCTAGGTTTGGCTAAACAAAAAAACTCAAATATACTCGCTATTAAGGTAAATAGTATGAATCTATACTATTTTTTTAGGCGTTCAAATTTTGTAAAATATCTAGCACTTGTAAGTATTGGGGTTATAATTTTATTAGCTAATATTAGTTATGTTAATAGATTTTTTAATCCAACTGCTAGACAAAGTACAGCAAATTTTTCTAGCACTACTATTTTAA
The DNA here is from genome assembly GCA_044361365.1 of Limisphaerales bacterium. Taxonomy (GTDB): domain Bacteria; phylum Patescibacteriota; class JACMRA01; order JACMRA01; family JACMRA01; genus JBIKIW01. Next base: position 24,022 of record JBIKIW010000008.1, read on the forward strand.
ATGGGGACCAAGTAATAAATAGCAAAGTTAGTTGGACTGGGTTGGTTAAAGTTAGGGGAAATATAATAATTGTTCCTGGTGGTCAGTTAGATATTAACGACGCTACATTAGAATTAGATGGTGATTATGCGGCACAATACAGCTTTTTTAATCTTGGTGGAATAGTTAACTCTTCAGATTCAACCCTTGGAGGGACTCTCAAAAATAATAACATAGTCCAAACAAATTTTTACTTTTACTCAGGTCAATTTAACACCGTAAATACTCAAATAAGATATACTTGGGGATAGTCTTTTCCTATAGAACAGGAATTAAAAGATGGTTTTGAAAGTATGTTAGCTATGAATAATATTATTTTTAAAAACTTCCCTGTAAATACTAATAACTTAAGAATCTACAGTAACGACAATTTAATTTCAAATTCAAACCCAGTAGCAGTTCATGACAATTTGAATTATGGGCCAAACTCTGATGCTATTATAATGAACAATAGAGCAGATGTTAAACTTACAAACTCAGAATTTAATATTAATTTTAAACTCCCTGTAACTAACGGAGGAAGTGTAGATTTATGGTTACCTGTTTCTAACCCCAAATTTGTTTCAACAAACAATGGCATTTATAACGGAATCTTTGATAAAAACAACTTTTTAAAATTACCTGATATAAATTTCAAATTAGAACTAGTTAATACTAAAGTTCCATTTTGGTGGATCGGACTGCAAAACATAAACGCCTCCCCAACTGCTACCCCAACATACATAAAACTCAATGAAGTTCCAGACGCTGTTATTGATATTGTAGGAGAAAATTTGCGTGGTGACTACGCCTTACCAGGCACACACTTAGGCTCAGAAAACACACTCCCCCCAAATACCTCAAAATGCTTTGGAAATACCTGTTTGCAAACTTTTGACAATCCTGCCGGAATATACGCGTGGGGGTTGTATCTATGGGGTGAAAATACCGATGTAAACGTAAATGGAAAATCCTACATACCTGAAATAGTTTTGCATTCTGGTAAAGTTAAATTATTTGATAAAACCAATAATTTTGAGTGTAATTTCCCAGCTACTTCTGGCAGAGTTGCATATGGTGGCAAAATTTATATAGAAGGCTGTAATGTTGGAGCTCCAGATATTTATAATACTTTAGGCGACCTAAGTAGTGACGGTGCTGGTAGTGAAATAATAATCTGTAAATCCAACTTAAACAATTTAAACATAAGATCTACAAACGGTGGCAAGATAAAAATATATCAAGCTCAAACTATCAATTCTAATGTGTATTGGGATAAAACCGATGTCAATATAATTTGGTCAGACAGCAACTGCCCTTTCACACAATCAGAAATCAGCGACCCAGTCTTCATCCCCCAATCAGCTCTAACAGAAACCCCAAATCCCTCTACAGGACTAAAAGTATTTGGTACCACTGACTATAGCTTAATATTAAAAGATGACAGGCTAATCCAAAACAACAGTACAGCAGCATGTGATTTCAGAATGAAAGAAGTAACAGCGGTAGATTCAGCTACAGATTCAACCTTAGGCTACAACAATGTAACTACAACTTCTATAGTAGCTCTAAACAATGGTGGAAGTTTCACTACAGATGCTCAAAAATACTTTAGAGTAAATTACAACCCAGCCACGGGAGCAAGCATCAAATTCCCTGCCAACAAACAAGCCCGAACAGACTACAATATCCAAATCAGATGCAAAAGAAATAACAATAACCAATGGTTTGCAAGAGACCAAAAAGTCAATTTCAATCTTGGTGACTATAGTGTAGTGACGGTTGAGGCTATAAATTTATAACCCACTTAATTACTACAAAATACACCAGCGTACAATGTAAAGATAACTCAACTTATAATCAACTCTTAAAGTTACCCTCTACCAAGATGCTTTAAGCCGAATCTTACAGTCTCCACAATATCACCTTCGTTCCACTGACCTTCTTTTTTGAGACCAGAAATAACGGCAACAATTTCACCTCTTTTGTAGCCAATTCCAGACAAAGTATCCACAAATTCCTGAGTAAAATAGCTACCTTGCTCAGATTTTTTATCTAGTTCTTTTAGATCAACTGTTTCGCCTTTTAACTCCAAGACAATTTTTTTGGCAGTTTTGCCGCCCAACCCCTTAACTTCTGAAAAAGGCTTTGGATCGCCAATTTGAAGAGCGTCTAAAATTTTATTTACCCCCAAACTAAAAACCACATTAGCAGCCATTTTTGGACCAACTCCTGATACTTTCATTAGCTTTTCACACCAATTTTTTTCTTCCAAATTATCAAATCCAAAAAGTTCATTGCGATCTTCTCTTTTTATTTCTAGTAAAAAAAGCTCCACATTTTCATTTTGAAGGTAATTTTTTTGAAGGGAAACATTAACTAAATAACCCATTCCTGCGGGCAATTTAACAATAATTTGATTACCATCTCTGGCGATTATTCTTCCGTTTATATAGGCTAACATAATTTAATTTAAGTGTGTATTTTGTTGATTGGATTAACTATTTCGATAAAGTGCGTTGCGAGCAATTTCCTGCTCTTTCCCAGTGGCATGCTTCAAAACCATTTGATATATTTCTTTGGCTTTTTTGGGTTCTTTTTGATCCTCATAGAGCTTTCCAAGATCCAACCAAATATCAAAGTGATTCATACCAACTTCTTTTAATTTTTTAAGTAATTTATCTTCCATTTTCTCAAAAAGTTCATTATTTTTTTCAGCTTGAGTTAATTCCGACTCTTCTTCATTCTTCTTAGGATTAATAACTACAACTTGATTTGAAGGGGACACACTGTCTTTTGCTGAATTATCCCTTGCATCGTTTTCTTCATCGATATCTTTTACTTTTTGAATAACTTCTGTAATCAACCTTTCCTCTTCTTTATTTTCAGACTTGGTTTCAGTGTTTTTGGCCAAGTTAATCAGATAAACAAAAGCATTTTTAAGTTGAATCCAAAAGTTTGCCCTAAGCCGTTTGAAAAAGGTTATGATTTGAGTTAGCCATTTTGGTTGCAAATCTTCATCTACAAACAACACCTTTCTTTCATCCGCGTTTATGGGAGAAATACTTCTTTGTTTGGACATAGACTCACCCATATCAATCGAAGTAAAGCCCCTACTTGCTTGATTTTTCTCAAGAATATTTTCGTTTTCTGACTTGTGACTTGGTTTAATTTTGTTTGTTAGGTCCTGAATTTTCTTATTTTCCCAAAGATAAACCGAATAGTTTATAAATAAAAGACTTAGGGTTGATAGAAAAATGGTACCCAAAAAACTTACAATTACAGTAAGCATACTAACAACTATGCTCTAATCACTAAACCTTTAAGAAGTCAAGGGGTGACTAGATTCCCGTCGCCAAGCCCAACGGCGATTGAGAGAAGGCATAACGAAGTGTATGCTGAACAAGGTCGGACTTTGTTCGACCGATCCGCTACGCTCTCACGGTTTCCCCGGGTGGGGACTTTATTTGATATTTTAGGGATAAAATGGAGACCAGGAGGTCTCCTCTACTGGGAAATAATAGTTTAGGGTTGTAATTTAATATAAATGGCGATGAGGGCATCGTCTCTACAAAAATTTGATTTATAATTTATCCTTAACCATTTATAATTACCAAAATTTGTTGACTATTTTAGTAAAATCTCTGTCTAATTTGGTGTATGCACAATAACACCTTTAGCCAAAATTTTGATGGTTCCAATCTAAAAATCGCCATCGTTCGAGCCAGATTTAATGACGAAATAACTTCAGCACTTTTGGAAGGAGCTTTGGAAGGGCTACAAAAATTTGCTGTAAAAGTTGATAATATAGAGGTTTATGATGTTCCTGGTGCTTTTGAAATTCCACTTGCAGCTCAAACTGCTGCTCAAAAAGACTTTGATGCCGTAATTTGTTTGGGAGCCGTAATTCGAGGTGACACTCCTCATTTTGAGTATGTTTGTGAAGCGGCTACTAGTGGAATTTTGCAAGTAACTTTAAAAACTGAAAAACCGATTATTTTTGGAGTAATCACAGTCAATAACTACCAACAAGCTACTGATAGATCGGTAAAAGGAGAAGGCAACAAAGGCTACGAAGCTGCAATGGCTGCTCTTGAAACAGTAGAAGTTTTGAGAAAGATTAAAAACTCTTAATATTTATATTGTAGGTAAATTAGCTTACAGCCTCCAAACCAAATTTCATCTTTTAAAAGCTTTTTTGATTAAAAGATACATTGTTACAAAATCGATATTATCGACATATAATTTGATACTCAGATTTTTAGGTAAAACGGCACATTAGACATTTCTGGTTGCCCAAATACACGAATTTAAACTTTAAATAAACCACAACAGCTTACTACATAATACTTAGAGTATGTAGCTAGTAAAATCTATCGCAAATGTCCATCGTGTAGAAGTTCTAAAATTAAGAAAAATGGTGTTCGTAATAATTTTCAAAGATACGTTTGTTTGAGTTGTAAAAAATCTTTTAGCAACAAGTCTAAGAAAAATCTGAAACTAAACAATACTCTAATTCGAGAGTACTTACTAGGTAAACAAACCTTAATTCAACTAGCAGCTCGATTTAAATGCTCAACAAGAACTATTCAAAGACACTTAGATCTTGTTAAGATAAGTTCTAAAGAAATTTCAATCAAACCAAGACAGGTGGCTTTAATCTGTGATTGTACCTCTAATTGCTTGCAATTACCCGACTTCGGTAAAAGAAAAGATAAATTTTTACCAAAATGTTTTACCAAAGAAAAATTGTTATCAAAATATAGTCTCCAATTTACTTTGTTCGGGGGGATTGTTTTCATACAATTTGATCATCCAAATTGGTTGGAGGTAGTTTTTTAACTTTTATTTTAACAATTTTTCTAGCAGTTTCAATATCTTTCATAAGCTGTTCTTTGTTTTCGTGAGCCATGATCAGATGAGCAATTTTAGGATATCCAAGTTCGGCAGGTCCAACCAATTCTCCGGTGAGATCTCTAGCTACTTTTGACATTTTAATAAAACTAGGTAGTTCAGAGACTTTATCTAAGCCATCAATTGATATAAATTCACCTTCTTCTTCAGCCCAAAATTGAGGACAAGCGCTGTGTTTTAGTAATTTAGTAGAAGTTTTTACTGGGTGTCCAAGATAAATATTTAAGCAGTTTTCAATATGGTTAAAATCATAGCTTTCTTCCAACATATCCCCTCTATATGCTCCTGTTCGCAAATTTACCTCTACAATTTTGCATTCTCCTTTTGGAGTAAGTCTAACTTCAATGTGGGTAGGGTTACCTTTGATTTGCATTGACTTTATCGACTTTTCTACAGCATCATAAATTTTATCTTGCACTTCTTTAGAAATATTATCTGAATACATCGAATAAATTGTCTCAAAATTGTCTTTACCAATGTCAAAACCCAAAATTTGCTCGCAAATAGGAGTGTGAGTGATGTTTCCCTCAAAATCGATATATGAATCTACCGAAAATTGTTTGCCAACAATGTATTGCTCGATACCAACTTGAGGTGTGCGATAAACATGATTTTCTTTATAAACTTCAGCTACGTTATCAAACACATAGCTGGATTTGGCGATTAACTCTTCAAGGTTGTTACAAATACTTACAAGCTGACTTTGAGACAAATTAGCAGGTTTTAATATGACTGGAAAACCGTATTTACGGGCAAAAGTATAAGCTCCGTGAAAGTTTTTGATTTTTTTGTATTGTGGGCTGATTTCTGGGTAGTGATCCAAAAAAGACTTGCGTTGTAACAACTTGTTGGTAGCATTTCTAGCTAGCTCTACAGGTAAATTTTTAGCCTGTTTTAACTTCAAAAAGTTTGCGATATAGGCAGTTCCTAGTAAATACCTGTCGTACAAACAAATTAGTAAGGTATTTTCTTTAAAATAAACTGATTTTAAGCTATTTTCAATTACTTTTTGGTTGGTAAAATCTATAGGAAAAACAAAGTCTAAATAATCATCAACTTGAGAAATTTCTAGCTCGCCGATATCTTCATTGTTTTTATCTCTCAAAAGCCCAACAGTATAACCTTTTTTCAAGAAATAATCGAGATGTGCGTTGCGGACATAGCCGACAAATATTACCATTTTAGTCATAAATTATATTTAATTTTAATGTGATTGATGATTTCCTTGGCAACATTTATACTAGTTGCTTCTGAAAAAGCTTTAAATTCAGGGCAACGATTTACCTCTAGGGTGAAAAAATTACCATTTTTATCTTCGGCTATATCAAAGCCTGCTATATCAATTCCCAGTTGCTTAGTTATCTTTAAAGCCTCATTTCTAACATTCAAAGGCAAATCGCATTTCAAAAAAGTGGATCCAGCTGCATAATTAGCAACTATAGACCCTTTGGGTGGGAGTTTTTCAACTATGCCTAAGATTTTATTGGCTAAAATAAAAATCCGATACTCCTTTTTAAGGTCAATTTTTTCTTGAATAATCAAGTTTTTGTTAGTTTTTTTAAAAATAGTATTTAATTCGTTTAAATTTTTAATTAATAAAACACCTTTACCATGCCTTCCCTTGGAAGGTTTTACAATAAGAGGTAGCTTCAGATCGTTAATTAAGGAAGAATTGCGTTTAGATAAAAAAACACTTTTTGGCTGCGGAATTAACTTAGATTGTATAAAAGGAAGGTGCAAGCTCTTATCTAGATTAGTCACAATTGATTCAAAGCTATCTGTAAAAGGAATTTGATTTTGCAATAAAAAACTAACCATTGATAAAGCACTGGAGTAATTTTTTCGAGTTCTCCTAAAGATTACTATAGAATTTTTTAGCATTTTAGTTATATCAGATTTTTGATATATTATCTTAGTTTCTTTTTCAGTTAAAATTTCTATCTTACTAAGGAAAACTTGACTTATTTCTATGTTGTTTGTTTTACCTTCTTTAATAATATGCTTCTCCTCGTACTTACTATCTGAGCCAATTATTAAAATATTTTTGACGCCCATACTCTAATTTAAATTATCTAATACAAATCTTTGAAAATACTTATCTTGCAGCTCTTTTCCTGCCTCTAAAAGCACTAAACCTCCTGGCTTGGTATTTATCTCAATCAAATGTGGTTTGTAGTTATTATCAAACATAAAGTCTATAGATAAAGAGGTTGGGCTAAAAAAGCTTAGCTTTGAGGTTACTTTATGGCAAACATCCACAACCTCCTGTGGAATTAACTCTATACCTACAATTCTCACGATACCTCCTTGTGCGACATTGGTTAAAAGGCTGTTCGGTAAAGCTTTTCTAGAAATTGCATAAACAAAGTTATTATCAATTGAGACGATTCTAAGGTCTGCTACGATATTCTCTTCAGTATCAAAATTGGGAACCCCTCTAGTACTTTCAATAAAGTCTTGCATAATAAAAGGAGGCTTGATCGCAATTTTAGAAGAATTCAAAATTTGTTTTTTATCTATAATACTAACGTCTTTTCCTCCTTCACCAGCAAAAGGCTTGATTACAACTTTTTCGGTTTTGATTTGATCAATCTTGGTGTTTAATTCCTCAATAGAATTTACAAGCACTGTAGTTGGCATGAACTCTGAAAACAAAATATATTGTGAGATTTTATTGCCAATTAAGTTGATTAACTCGGGGTTATTAATCATTTTCACTTGCTTTGCTAAAAAAGCCCTTAGATTTTTAGTTTCGTCTGCAAGACTGGAAATAATTCTATCCAAAATTAAGCTAAAAGAGTTTAACTCCAAGCTATCTTCATTTCTAACCCAATTATCACCTTTAATTGTCCAGTATTTGGTTATATTCTTCTGATTTATATTGATATTTTTATAAAAAACTAAATGAGCTTCTAAGTTATTTTCTTTTGCTTGTCTAAACCACATTTGAAAGGCTCTTAGATCAAGATCACTAAAAGCCGGTTTTTTAGGGTGCTTGTCTTCGTCAAACGAGTAAACAAATAAGATCTTTTTTGCAGTCATAGTTTTATATAGAAATTATACCTTAATCTGCCAAAGATTTGCCAAATTTATATGTTTATATCACGAATACTAAATCATGTCTAGTACTCAATTTCGCACCCGCCAAGCCCCTTCTCCAACTGGCTATCTTCATCTTGGCACAGCTCGTACTATTTTGTTCACGAAGCTCCTTAGTGTTGTCAACTCTGGAAGCTGGTTTTTGCGACTTGAAGACACCGACCGAAACCGTTTAAACTCTGGGGCGGTTGTGCCTTTGTTATCAGCTTTACAAGCTCTTGGGCTAGATCCAGATGAAGGAGTTACTCTCGATCAAAAAGGTCAAAAAGATGAGTTTTATGGGATTTATCAAAAAGGTGAATTTGGTCCATATATTCAGTCCGAAAGGTTACCAATTTATCACAAACATACTCAAAATTTGATTGATCAAAAGCTTGCTTATTGGGTTTATTTGTCCGAAGAAGAGCGAAACGAACTCCAAGAAATCAAAAAAATTGATAAAAAACCGATCAATTATTTTTTACGAAACCTTGAAAAAGTAGGAGAAACTGAAATTTATAAATCAGTAGAGGAAGGGCTAAAAGACTCACGAAAACCAGTTTTACGCTACCGATTACAACGCAAAGAAGTTATTCAGTGCTACGACCAATTGCTTGGCAAATCTAGCTTTGATTTATCGCTTGAAGAAGATTTTACAATTCTCAAATCTGACGGATTCCCAACCTACCATTTAGCTCATTTAGTCGATGATTTTTTGATGAAAACGACCTTGGTAATTCGGGCTCAGGAGTGGTTTTCGTCACTTCCAAAACATGTCGTAATGTTTCAGGATTATTGGGGGAAACAAGGCGAGGTTGAAATGGAATCACTAAACGGGAAAAATGTACCAGATTATTTGCATTTACCTTTTGTTTTGGGGGAAACGGGCAACAAAAAAATGAGTAAACGAGATGGAAATGTGAACATGCAAGATTATTTGGACAGAGGTTATTTACCTGAAGCTTTGGTAAATTATCTAGCCTTTTTGGGTTGGAATCCAGGAACTGAAAAAGAATTATATTTAGAAAAGTCAGATTTTCAAACTTTGGATCAAAAAGCCCGTTTGCAAAAGCTAATTAGCAATTTGGCAGGGGATTTTTCACTTAGCAAATTGTCCAAATCTGCTGCCAGATTTAGCACTCAAAAGTTAGATTGGTTTAATAGGGAATATCTCAAAATGATGACTTTAGAAGAGTTTTCACTTCAGGCAAATCAAAACCGCTTGCAAAATTCACCGTCTATCAATTTAGATAAAACCAGTAAAAGGTTTAGGGTAGGGGACTATGCTTTTTTGGCGGATTTGGAAACTCAAAAAGTTTTTACTTGCACAGATCCAGAATTACGAAGCTTTGGTGGAAATTATTACCTGGTTGGAGGTGGCCGAGAAACTGGGCAATCTGAAATCGAAAATCTACATCGTGAAATTGAAGAAGAAACTGAAGGTAGAGTTAAGCTTGATGACCAGAAAATTATAAAAATTGCCAGTTTTAAAATCTTAAAAGAGTTTGATTATCCAGGCGAAGGTCTTTACGACGGAAAAGAAATTCATATGTATTTTTATCCATTAAAAGAGGCTGAATTGCGACCATTTTTACTTCAGGACAATGGAGACCACGAAACTTCTTGGGTGAAGATTCAGGATTTTGTAGTTGATCATGATTATTTTAAATTCCCACTTTGGAAAAATTTCTGTGAGCAAAATAATTTACCATTGTTTGAAATCAGTTTTAAGATTAAACAGCAGTATTTAGCTTGGTTTTTGGATAAAAATAGGATTGCAGTTTTGTCAGAATTAGGTTTGGAGTCAGATTGTATTTTGGATTATACGAAGCCAAATGGAGAAGAAATCAAATGGAAAAAATCGAGTGTGGAGGAAAGTTTAGAGAATCTAAAAGAAATCGCTGAAGTGGTTTTAAATCTGTATTCTGATACAGAAATCGCTGCTGCTCAAAAAGCCCTTTATGATGATATTTTTAGTGAAAACTTAGAGAAAAATTTTAACAATTTAGCAAGTCTTTGGGAAGCTAAAATCAAAGCCTGGCTGACTGAATACAGCAAAAAAACTGGAGATTATTTGTGGCCACTACGAGTTACACTTTCAGGCAAACAAAAGTCTCCGAGTCCGTTTGAGTTGCTTTCGATTTTGGATAAGGAGGTGGTGGAAAAGAGGTTGAGATAAGTTAATAGTGAAAAATTATGGTAGCGGCGAATTTTAACTCGCCATTGTTTTGTTAATATCATTGCCTGTCGGAACCTTTACGGCTCAATAAAAACTTATTTTGCCCGATTAAACCTGTAGCAGCTGACCTCTGGTCGCCATAAAAATGCCAGTTTTATGCTAAATCTGAAAAAACAAAACTTCACTTGCAAAGAGAGAGTATGTTATGAGTCTAAAGCTAAAGTTCGACTTTAGTAGAAATCGTTTGGGAGTTAACAATGAATAAGAATTTTGGATGTTCATTAGCTTGTTGTACGGTTGTTGTAGGTTTAGTAGGGATGTCATGTTTTGTACTTGGATATTTCTATCGTGATTCTCAAAAAATTGAGCCTCCTTTACCTCAAGTAAACTCACCAATTAGGTTTAAAAGAGCAGCTCCAGCTAGTGCCCACCCATTCTAGCACCGGGACAAAAGTGCTAGAAACCCCCCACCAGTCGTAATCGTTTTTCGGATTATGTAGGTGGGTATTATTTTTGGTAGAGGCTATGCCATCATCGCCATTTTCCCATAAAATATCAAGTAAAGTCCCCACCCGGGGGATACCGTGAGAGCGTAGCGGTTCACGGAGGGGTGTGGGGAAGTCGCCGTTAAATTACCGTAGGGGAATGCCTCTGGCTTCCCTCATCAAATTATGTGGAACCAGGCGACGGGAATCAGATACCCTCCGTCAGCCTGCGGTTGCCACCTCCCTAGATAGGGAGACATATTAAGAGGTAATGCATTTTGTAGCTTATTTTAAAAAAATAAATGATCAATATTAAATTTTCAATCAATGATAAATTTGAATTTGTGAATTATAAAACATGTCACCCTGAATTTATTTCAGGGTCTAGTTTCGACTGAGAAGTTTCTAAGACGAGTTCGCAAGGACACGCAAATAAACCTACTCCCCATAAAACCTGATCCAATAGGCAATAAAGCTTAGGTTTCTCTCAGCTACAATCCTTGAATCTAGTTGACGAATAGTTCCACTTGCGGCATTTCTGGGATTTGCAAACATAGCTTCTGGTCCAGTTTTGCCCATTTTCCCGATTTTATCACCTTCGGCAATTGCCGTATTTAAATCTTTAAAATCTTGTTTAGCCAAAAAAACCTCACCTCGAACTTCTAATTTCCGTTTATCAGCAATTTCTTTGGGAATATTTTTGATTTGCAAAATGTTTTGAGTCACCAATTCACCTTCAAATCCGTCGCCACGAGTGGCAGCCGCTACCAACTTTCCATCTTCAAAATGCAAACTAATGGCTAATCCATCAATTTTTGGCTCGCAAATGTACATTGGTTTCGAGTCGTTTGTTTCAGATAAGTTTGTGTTAAATAAATCCTCTTCTTGGTTTTTGTTTTTGTTTGAAATAAAGGAATTATAGCTTTCAGGATCTTCTTTTTGCAGGTAATTTTGCCACTTTTGCTGCCAATCTGCCAATTCCTCCGGAGAAAAAATATCTGTAAGTGATAACATCCTTTGAGTGTGCTTGAACTTAGTAAAACCTTCTGCAACACCGCCAGCGACCACATAATTTGGAGAATTTGGGGAAATTTGAGTGGGATTTTGTGTTTCAAAAATTGTGATTTTGTGTTTCAAATCATCGAGGGCAGCTTCCGAGATTTCCTCTTCACTAAAAAGATGAACTTGATTACGAAGCCTATTAACTTCTTTTACCAGGATTAGGTACTCTTTGTAGGTCATTTTTAGGTTTTAATGGAGTTATCGAAATTTTGCAAGTAAAATAAAACCTGATTCCCGTCGCCTGAGCCACATAATTTGATGAGGGAAGCCAGAGGCATTCCCCTACGGTAATTTAACGGCGACTTCCCCACCCCCTCCGGTGAGCCGCTACGCTCTCACGGTATCCCCCGGGTGGGGACTTTATTTGATATTTTAGGGATAAAATGGAGACCAGGAGGCCTCCTCTACTGGGAAATTACAAATTTATACTCATCATTCGCCGCTACAAGAAAATAAATAGTTTTGGGTTTAATTTAATTTAAATGGCGATGTGGGCATCGCCTCTACGGAAAATTGTGTAAAATCAATGGAACCGTAAAGGTTCCGCTACATGTTTATAATTAATTTCACGCCATATTCACCTCCATTTCAAGCAAAATTCCAAATTTTTTTTCGACCTCAAGCTGAACTTTTTTAGCCAAATCCAAGATTTCTTTCCCATTTCCGCCACCATAATTTACTATCACCAATGCTTGTTTTGGGTGGATTCCAACATTTCCGTTACGAAAACCTTTTAAACCACAACTTTCAATTAACCAGCCAGCCGGAACTTTAAATTTGCCATTAGAAAGAGAAAAACCTTTTATATTTGGATATAATTTTTGTAGCTCCATAAATTTTTGAGCGTCAATTTCAGGGTTTTTGAAAAAACTTCCAGCGTTTGGAGTGATGGTAGGGTCGGGGAGCTTGGACTGTCTGATGTGGATCACAGCCTTGCTAATAGACTCCACGCTCGGAGTTGTGATTTGCATTTCAGCTAGAGTTTTTTGAATGTCTCCGTATTCAAGATTAAAGGAATCGGGATTTTTTTTGAGCTTAAAAGTTACCGAAATAATTACAACCAAATTTTTGAGTTCATGCTTAAAAATACTGTCTCGATAAGCAAATTTACACTGTTCATTAGTCAAAATTTCGACCTTACCAGTTTCGATCCAAACAATTTCGACCTTCTGGATTGTTTCTTTAGCTTCCACTCCGTATGCTCCAATATTCTGCACCGGACTTGCCCCCACAGTGCCTGGAATAAGGGATAAATTCTCTATTCCACCGTAATTTTTAGTCACGCAATACTCCACCAAATCCTGCCAAACAACTCCACTTCCAACCTTTAACCAGACAAAATCTTGATTTTCTTCGACTTTCTTAACTCCCAAAATTTTATTAATAACCACCAAACCGTTGTAATCTTTACTAAACAAAATGTTACTTCCACCTCCCAAAATCAGCTTGGGTAAAGGTCGAAATTTATTATCCAAAAGTAATTCCTGCAACTCCTCACGACTCTTTATTTCGGCTAAATAATCAGCTTTTTGATCTATCCCAAAGGTGTTGTATTTTCCAACAGAAACATTTTCTTGCACGATAACCATTTCTGAAATGTTAGTTTTAGAGGTTAAATTGTCAATCGTAAATTACCAAAAGTCTTGATTATCAGGCTTTTTTGTGCTATGGTGTGAGTTAGTGCAAAGTTTTAGCAAAAATAAAATTGGATAGGTTAGAATGTTTAAATGGTAATGCTGATTTAAAAACAGCTGACAAAAATTTAGAAAAAAGACTTGCTGAATTTCAAAAGAATCCCACAGAATACACAGAAACTACCAATCCCGAAACTGTGATCAAAATCTTAGAAGCCACCATAGAACACCAAAAAACTGTCTTGAATTTATATAATTATCTGATCAAACAAAACCCCAGCCTAAAAGATTGTATTAGTTTAACAGCCAAAAGTCTTTACCCAAACTCGGAAGGAAGCGAAACTCCTGCAAGGTTTGATTTGGTAATTGAACTCGATGACAAGCTAATTGCAGCAGAAATAAAAAGTAATCCTGAACATTGGGGAAGTGCAGTTTCTCAAGTCCTTAGATATGCAGTTATTATAAGAAAAAATGGTTTGCACGTAAACAATCAACACAAACAACCCACCACAATTCTACCAATAATAGTTTTAAGTAAAGCACCAGAAGATGAAAATACGCAAACAGCTATTAATGAATCCGGGTTTAATATTTTTATTTTCAACTTGCCCGAAGATTCAGAACTAAAGGAACTTTCATTAAATAGATTATTAACTTTAATCTAAAAAGGTTAGGGGTTTTGTGTCTCCTCATAGCTAATATCAAACCCCTCCTCGCTTTCACCCGAAATTTGACCTTCTACAGCTGATGAAAAAAGGTCAAAATCGTCAATTTTGTTATTTCGCTCTGTTATTTTAATTTTTAGGGGTTTTTGGGTGTCTATTGACTTCCACATCAAACTGGTATCAGAAAACTTCTTTAAATACATCTCATAAAGCCGACTTGAAGGTAAAGTCGATATAAAATTTAAACTGACTTTAAAAATCATACTCAAAAAGAAAGCCGCGTCACGAGCGTCATAATAAACTCCATTTTGCTCTTGAATATAAAAACTATTTCCTTCGTCCACCAAAATAATCTCTTGGAGATCTGTGAAAGGCAAAAAAAGTCCGCTACGGGTTGCAAAAATAACTTTTAAATCAGGTTTTTGGTCAATCAACAAATTTCGGACGGTTTTTTTGGAGCTTGCGGAAACATCACCAGAATAACTAAAAATTTCAATTAGTTGTTTTAATTCTGCATCTAAATCGTCAAATTTATCTAATACTTGTTTAAATTCAGCCAAAGTTTTATCCAACAGTTTTTTTTCAGGAAAAAGTATCAGAATTTGTTTAGATGTGTTAGGTTTAGAAGAAATTTGTAAAAGACTTCGTATAATGTATATTATACGCAATGAAATATCTGTCTCTGCAAAGAACTCTGTGGTGGGCTGTTTATGTTTATTTAAAGAGCTTTCTGGGCTGTTTTGAAAGCTATTTTTTGCCTCTAAATCAGATTTTTGAATCTCGTTATTTTCACTCCTAAGTTCAACCCAATTTTTAATAGTTAATAGTTTCAATGGTTGTATTAAACTTTCTAAAGAAATATTGATAGAATTAAATGTATTTCTTGAAAATAACTTTAAAAACTCCAAATATTCGATTTTAAAAATAAACGGTAAAATTTGATTGATAGGTTTTATCTTTTCAGGCTCACCAACATTTTGAGAATTTTCTAATTTCCAAACAATTCCCCAAATAGATTGACTTTGAAGTGGTGCCACAACAACCTGCCCAATTTGTAATTCAACCTCACTTGAATAAAGTAAAAACTCTTGAGGTAACTTTTTAGTTAATAAAATTTGATAAAAAAATGGCATCTTATAAGATTATATTGTGGGTTTTAAGGAGCTGTCAATCTCATAAAACAGGCATGTTGACCAAATTATTAAATTATTAAAAGTTTTTATGCTCAAAACAATCTTAACCTTTCAAACCAACGAAAAAACCAAAAAAATGGCTAAAAAAATGGCTTTTGAAAAAGGACTTAGTTTAAGTGAGTATTTAAGGGATTTGTTGGAAGAAGATTTGAAAATTAAAAATAATAAAAAATCTAATCCCTGGCTCGAATTAGCTGAAAATGTTAAAAGCATTACTTCTAAAAAAGAAATCGATGAGATCTTTGAAGAAACCAAAAAAAGCCGTGTTAGTCGAAGTTCAAAATCTTGGAAAAGCATTTCTAAACTAGTAAAATAATTATGTACCTATTAGACACGAATATTATAAGTTATCTTTTTCTGGGGAATGATGCTGTTCATTCCAAATTTACTAATATACCACCTGACAAGATTACTACTTGTAGTATAGTTTGCAGCGAGCTTCTGTATGGAGCTAATAAAAATAGTTTAAATTCCGACAAAAAAAATTTACTAAATGGCTTTTATAATCAGCTTTTTGGGCAAGTCCAAATTTTTGAATATGACTTATCCTCTGCAAGAATTTTTGCTAATCTGAAAATAAATCTGGAAGAAAGTGGCAAAATTATAGAAGATTTTGATTTAATGATTGCCAGTGTTACTATTGATAATAACTTAATTTTAGTGACCAACAACACCAAATATTTTGATAAAATAAAGGGTTTGAAATTGGAAAATTGGACGACAGATCCTGAAACAACTTCAGAATTGTATATGTCAAATTATTAGGATGACAATAACATGAGAAAGCTAAACTGTGGTGGGTATAAATTTACCCCGCAAGCCCAAGCCAAGCCATCGCTAAAGCATCAGCAGCATCATCAGGTTTTGGAATTGAGTCCAGGTTGTAAAGCTTTTGCACCATAAGCTGCAACTCCCCTTTGGAGGCTCTGCCATATCCACAAATGGTTTGCTTTAATTGTAAAGGTGTTATGGATTCAATTTTACTGCCGCATTTGGCAAGGAGATACAAAAGCATTCCCCTACTTTGGGCTACACTTATCACAGTTTTGTGATTTTTAAAAAAGAAAAGATCTTCGACAATCGCTTTTTGGGGCTGATATTTGTTGATCAAACTTTCTAGGTCTGTACCTAATTCAAGCAATCTATCGGGCATTTGCTCCCTACTCTGCGGGCTGGTTTGCAAAATTCCATAATCCAAAATAATCGGATTTTTGCTATTTCCCGTCACAAAAGCAAATCCAACAGAAGCAGTACCGGGGTCAATTCCAACCACCACCGACGAACTTGAAAACTGACTAAGCATAATTATTAGAGCAAATTTGGCTTGGAGATTTTTGACAAGTTGACTAACTAAAATGGAATAATAAAAGGAAATTCTATTGTAGAGGCGATCACGGATCGCCATTTTTCTTATTTAAATATTTATCACCGATTTATAATTTATAATTAACCATTTATAATTAAACGCTGATTCCCGTCGCCTGGTTCCACATAATTTGACAATGGCGACACGGAGGTCGCCGCTACATTATTTAACGGCGACTTCCCCACCCCCTCCGTGATCCGCTACGCTCTCACGGTATCCCCCGGGTGGGGACTTTACTTGATATTTTAGGGGAAAATGACGAGACAGGCTCACCTCTACGAGTTTAACCTGGAAAAAACGAGGTCGGATAAGACCCGAGTTAAGATCCTGAAACAAGTTCAGGACGACAGTTTGGGTCAACAATGGAACCGTAAAGGTTCCGCTACAAATTCACGGATTACAGTTTGGGTTTTAGGTTGACCCGACAATGGAGACCAGGAGGTCTCCTCTATGGGAAAACAAGTTTAAGATTTTACAATTTAACTTTTATCATTGATTTATAATTTATTATTCACAATTTATAATTAATTACATGAATTTAATCGAAAAAAGACGCCAAGTCATTGAAATTTTACAAACTATTTTTGACCCAGAAATTCCCGTAAATATTTGGGATTTGGGATTGGTTTATGGGGTGGATTATACTCCCGAAAATGTAGTGACCCTGATCTACACTCTAACTTCACCAAACTGCCCGGCGATTGATATTTTACCCGAGCAAATGCAACTTGCCATCGAAAATCTTCCCGAAGTCGAAGAAGTACATTTAAAACTCACCTGGGAGCCAACTTGGTCAAAGTCCATGATGAGTGACGAAGCAAGGCTAGAACTAGGAATGTTTTAAATCAATTATAAATTGTAAATGATAAATCAAGGATAAAGCTTAAATATTGTTAATTCCCGTAGAGACGATCTAGGATCGCCATTTTTATTATACTAGTTTCGCTAATTACTACCACAAACATACCCCGCCAGGCTTTGCCTGCCACCCCTTTCATTATGCCCCGAAGGTCGTTATTAAAAAGGTTGTTTGCGGAACTGGTATAAAGGTTAAATTTTTCCCGTAGAGGAGACTCCTGGTCTCCATTGTTGGGTCAATCCGACCCTATTTTTTCAGGTTAAACTCGTAGAGGCGATTAACTGCTCGCCATTTTACCCTAAAATATCAAATAAAGTCCCCACCCGGGGGAAACCGACAGAACGAAGTGGTTGGCGGAGGGGTGTGGGGAAGTCGCCGTCAAATTACCGTAGGGAAATGCCTCTGGCTTCCCTCATCAAATTATGTGGAACCAGGCGACGGGAATCAGAATTAAATAATAATGAACAAATAATAAATATAAATTACCAATATGTTGAATTTTCAATCAATGATAACAATTTTAAAGGATAAGGGAGAAATGGAGACCAGGGGGGGTCTCCTCTACGACAATATGTTAGTACACCTCTCGTCAGGGGAATTTATTTTACACCTCCTGCAAATAATTGCCCGCAACCCAACCGTTGGTGCCAGTTGGAAGCTCTACTTTGTACCAATTTATATTTACTCCAAAACATGTGGCTGGAGTTACTGGATCAGCTCCTTTGATAACTTGCACTCCCCAAGCGACTTCACCAACTTTTTCACCACAAGGACTATTTCGTACATTCAAGCTAGGTGTTGAGTCGCCCTGAGAGTTGGTTACAAATTTTTTGCCTGAGTTTGATTGACCCGAAATTACATCGAGGTAAAATCCAACAACCCAACCAGTTTTCCCATTAAAATCAACTTTATACCAGTCCCAATTTCCGTTAAAACAAGCTTGATTTACAGCTTCTTCTAATTTTGTACCTTCAGACTGCCAGCCAATTTGCCCGATTTGATTGCCGCAAGGATTGTCACGAATATTTAATGCCGCAGCCGAAACCCCTCTTGAATTGGTTTTAAATTTTGTTTGTTCATTTGTAGAAACTACGGGATTGTTGGTGTTAAATATTTCAGTTAGATAATATCCCGCAACCCAACCAGTTTTCCCATTAAAATCAACTTTATACCAGTCCCAAGTGCCATTAAAACAAGCTTGATTTGTTGGACCAGAACTACTTTGTAACTCAGTATTCCAAGGAATTGTGGAGATTAGATTGCCGCAGGGAGCATCTCTAAAATTTAAGGCGGAGTTACCATCTTTATTTGTTGTGCGGTATTTTTTGGTAGTAGCTGTTACAACTGGATTTGAGGTTGTTGGTGTTGAGTTTCCGACACCTTTACGAGTACGAATTGTATTTAAACCTTGATCGGTCACACTTCCATAAACCCCAGTAATTGTTGGCCAAGCAAATAAATTTTCAGCTTTCAAACATTCTTGAAGTTGTTTTACATCTTCGCCAGTCTGTCCTATTTTCCAAGTTTTAGCGTAAAGTGGATCGCAGGTGGAAGCTTTTTGAGTTCGATTGGCAGCGTTTGCAAGGTAACTAGTTCTCGCTGCATCAGTTATAGTTCCGTAATAACCGGTGATAACTGGGTAGGCAAAATATCCTTGTTGTCTCAAAAATTCTTGCAAAAGTTTTACTTTATCGCTTTCAGTTCCCATTGCTGGCGGATTATTTAGAATATCGGCGACATCGCTTTCTTTAATAATATTTTTGGCTTGTTCCTGAATAATATTGGCTTTGTTGGGAATATTTACGCCATCTATTTCAGCCAATGAATAAGTTGCTGTGCTTACTCCCCAGCCATTAGACACCATTAACTTCCAAAGATTGTAATTACCCCAATAAACGCTTGGAGTGTAGCGATAGGATGAAGCAGTTCCAGCATTTCGTATAAAAACATTAAAGCCATCGAGTGTGTAAATAGTTCTACCAACTTGATAAGCATCTGTAGCTTGAGTATTGTTTGCCAAGTTATAGTTGTATTGTAATTGATAGGCTCCCCAATTTACTTGATTTACAAAGCCTTTATACGTCGGATCACAACCTGCATAATCTGGGCAACCATAGCCCATTGCGGTTCCTAAAACGCTTTCTAAGTCTCCAGCTGAAGGTGTGGTTGTGATTAAAGACTGTTCTTTTTCCAAAAAAGCTAGCAATAAACAAGGATTAAGTTGAGGTTTTAAGCCATATTTGGTGCTAGTTTCTCCCCTTGCCGCTGAATAAATAATAGAAGCCGCTGATCTGCCATCTACTGAATAATTTTTGAGGGGTGAGTTAAATTTGTTTAAAATATCTTGAACTGATTGAGCTGTAGGACAAGCTCTAGTACTATTAAAATCTTCATCTGAAATGACCTTATCTGGAGCAAAAATAGGGGTACTTGCACCCAACACCTCTGTTTCTTGGGGTTTTTGAGCTAAGGCTTTTTTCTGGTCTTCTGATCTAACGTGATTAAAAGCAACTATTCCAGCCAATACAAAATTGACCACCAAAAGGGCGAAGCTAACTCTAAAAAGAACTTTGAAATTCGACATGTATTTGTATTTTTGTTTTGATTTATTGGACAGTTTCGGAAGTTACCCTTAACTATTAATACAATTATTTTCTAATTTTAACACATGGTCAAAAACACTCATTTAGACGCAAAAAGTTTACGTTCATTCGTTTTTTACGCAATTCTAGCACTTATAGCTGGCGGCATCTTTTGGAATTTTACTAAAGATTACCTCACCCCAATTTTTTTGGGCTTTTTGTTTGCAACTATCACCTACCCTATTTATCAAAATTTAAGCTCCCACATTGGATCAATTTTTTATAAATTTCGTTTCAATTTGTCTGCGGTAATTACAATGATTACTGTGACTGCTTTGTTGGTAATAATTTTAAATATTTTTATCACTCAGTTACAGAGAGAAATTCCCAAATTTGCTCAAGATATAAATAGCTTTATTAGCGACATTCCAAACAATAAAGAACTGGTTAAAACCTTTAATCTAAGCGATGAACAGGCTTCTGAGGTTAGCAAAAACATGCAAAAAGGGATTAATGATTTTCGGGATCAAAGCAGCGATAGAGTTCAATTGCTTCAAAGTCTTTCAAACGAGCAAAACCTGAGTAGAGCTATTCAAATTGGTCAACAAACTGTGGCTGGTGCGGCAGAATTATTGATAAATTTGGTTTTATTTTATTTTATTTGGTTTTATGGATTAACTAAAGGCAATGAGTGGCAAAAAGCTATTTTGGACTTGTTCCCATTTCGAAAAGATGAAAAAGAAGAAATTCAAAAAGACGTAAAAATGGCAGTTAGAAACGTATTTTATGCTAATTTAGGAGGTGGAATAATCCACGCAACTGTAATTTTTTTGATGCTGGTAGTTTTTCAAATTCCAAATCAATTTATAATTACTTTTATTGTATTCCTGATCGGAGTTCTACCAGTCTCCCCTTCTGAGTTTGCCTACGCTATCCCGATTTCCCTTATTTTTGGTAAAAATCCCACAGCAGCCTTGATTTTAATTCCAGTTTCTGAAGCAATTATTTTGTGGGTAAATTATGTTTTTATCCCGAAAATCATCTCAGATACGGGTTCAGACAACACACTTTTGATTTTACTAAGTATTTTTTCAGGTATTTCATTCTTTGGAATAATGGGCTTTTTAATCGGACCTGTAATCATGATTTTTGCGATCAGTTTATACAAAATCTTGGCTAAAAGGCTGAAAGAAAGTGGAGAGGAAGGTTAAAAATTAAAATTTTACATTCATATAATTGTGTGCTAAGGAGTTGTTTAAATTCAACTTTATACAATTTTTATATGGAAAGTACTATAACTTTTGTTGTTGGGGGTGAAAAATCGCCTTACACACCAGGATACACAAACTTGATTAACCTTCAAACAAAAAATCTGACAACTGAAGCTAGAACTGATCAAACAAACGAAGGCAAGGATAAATGATTTCTTCCGTGATCGACTCGAAGCGTTGCGAAATTTAAAGGTGCTGAGTATATTGAAAGTGAAATTGATGAAGACTATATTTATTACCAGAGTATTTTTGAATCATATCCAAGCTCAGATTCTATGAGTATTCCTATGCCAGAAAAGAAAGTTAAAAAATTATTTGCTAAGTTTGTTAAGAACCTAAACAGGCAAGTTACGGATAATACTTTAGAAGAAGATAAAGCTATTAAACTAATTAATCCTGCTAAAAAACTAGTGGAGCAAATACTTTCAATTTATCAAATTTATCAAACTATATCTGTCGAATTCCAAAACCTTTCGATAAATCACAAAATTAACTTAAACCAAAAACTAAGTCAAGAATTCTTAAAAAGATTGGAGTTTAATTTCGACAAAACTGATTTTGATCCCGGTTTAATGCCCAATAAACCCAATATTCAAAACCGATATACCCACTTTAAGGAAGCATTTGATGTTTCTAACTCCAAATTAACCTATAAGCAAATTCAAGATAAATTCTGGGATAAAATTAAAGAATTAGAATCCCTTTTGGTTCAAAACTAAATTCTTCACCCCACAAATTCCAAATCCAAGGCTCGTTTTGCCTTTGCAAGTTTGGAGGCTTCTCGTTTCCGACCACGTTCTATTTTTTGGCTGATGTACTCGATAAACTCCTCACTGTCTTCTAGCTCCCCTAACCTACCCGCATTGTAATAATAAGCATTGCGGCCACGCCCTAGATACACTTTTTTGTCTGGATTTGGATAAATTAACTTTAGGATTTTTTCGTCCCAACCCCGCTCTTTGAGGTCAGCTTTGTTCAAAAAACTTATATCTTCCCCTCCTTCAGCCACAAATTTGGCGATTTTCTCTTCTATCCAAAGGTTTAACTGAACCCAAATTTCGGGATATTTTCTGAATCTTTTGGGTAATTTTTCACCAGTTTCTTTTTTCCACTGCGACCGTACTTTTTTCCAAACTTTACGCATGTCATCGGAATCATAAATCACCATAAACCTCTTGTGAATACGGTTAAAGGTAAAATTTTCAGTAAAGTCTTGCATCAAGATAATCCAACCACGGTGTGGAATTTTTGGCAATACGATCTAGAGTCTTACAAAAACTAATCCAAAAAATAGCTACAATTGATTATACTCATTTCACTAAAAATACAACCTGTCATCCTGAATTTGTTCTTCGGATATTGGTACTATACCTTTAGATAAACAAGATTTGACTTTAATCAATTTCTTGAAAGCCTTTTCAGCTTTTTTCTCAATATACTTAACTTCACTAACGCTTAAATCTGATAACTTGGCTGTCATAATTGATTATTTATTTTTTGAAAAAATTTGTTAATAAATTCAGATTAAAAAATGCACTTGATAATTTTCTTACTTCCTATTGTTGTAGAATTTCCGGATATCATAACCAAGACGAATGGACATCTCATAATAGGATTCATTTTCATTTTCTCGTATTTTCTCATAAAGTTCTCTACGAAGGTGGAAAAATCTCTATAAAACGCACACTTTTACTATCCGCAGAAAAAGCCACTCCTTTGTCTGGATAGACATAATGATTAAATGTCTTACCAGCTCTTGATCGCAATTTTATTCCTTCTTCTGCA
>JBIKIW010000037.1:0-13710 GCA_044361365.1 Limisphaerales bacterium
TAATCCAGTACCTACAGCCAAAATCCCCACTCCTACAAAACTTTCAGCAAGGTTAAAAATCTCTGCAATTTTAGTAGCAAAATCTACAGATAATTTACTACCTACAGCCAATAGTCCAATCCCAGTTGTTATCAATAAAATATTTTTACCTAAACTTCTTTCTGCCTTTATATTTGCTTGATGATTTATTTTTTTATCGGACAAAACCTTATAAAAATACAACCCAGCCACCAAAAGCAACAAAAATGATGTTACAAAATTAAATGATTTGAAAATTATTCCAATTCCCAAAAGTAGCAAATTTACTAACAACAATGTGACTATCTCTAGTTTAAAAAAGTTTTTCTCCAAATAAACCTTACCAAAAAGTGCTGATACCCCTGCAACTGCCAGAATATTAAACACGTTTGAGCCAAAAATATTACCTACAACTAAACCTGTAGAGCCTTGAGAAGCGGCGATTATAGTTATAGTTATTTCAGGAAGAGATGTTCCAACTGCAACTAGGGTCAAACCAATTAACTTAGGGTTGATTTTGAATTTGTGTGACAAATCTACAGCACCTTCTACAAACCAATCAGAACCCTGAATTACACAAACTAGACCTAAAAATAGTAAAAATAAATTAATGAATATTTCCGTCTATTGTTTATTGTAGCTAAAACTAACAATGTTTACAAGCCTTGTTGGAAATCTTTTTGATGTGTATGATTGAGATAAATTCTACCAGCTGATACTTGTTTGGATTGTAGTAGAAACTCAATTTTTTCAGATTCGCGTTAGCTATTTTTGATTTCAGAAATTTTAAGCTTCAAAAGATTGGTTTTTAACTCTTGTTTTAGCTTATCCAAATCCATTACATAAGATTTGTAACCAAGATCAACTCTAAAAGCTTCTGGGTGAACAACTTCTTCGTAAGATTGTCCCTCAGGTAAATAAGTTGCGTAATTCTTGTTGATCTTAATTGTAAATTCTGAACCTTTACTGCGTAATGAATTTAGAAGATTAGATACGAAGTTTTTAAACTCACCTTTGGCAAAGTATTCGCTAATAGCTTCGTCAATTTTGGATTGAACAGAAGACTTTAGGATGGATTCGTTTTTTCTAAGCTCTTGAAGCTCTTTTTCGATAGTTTCTAACAAAATTCTTTGTTTGATTTCACTTTCTAATCTAATTTTTTCTTGATTTTCAAGACTAGAAAAGTGAGCTTTTGCCATTTCAAGCTCTTTTTCAGTTTGTGATAGTTCTTTTTCAAGATTACTAATCTCTTCCAATGTTTTGGTTATTTGGTCGATTTGGGAAAAATTTGGTTGTGCCATATAGTTAAAATAAGTGATTTAAAGTAGTTTTTTGTCAATTACTGTGATTATTGTAGAAAATTTTACAAGACGTTATGAATATTCTAGTCAGGAATTCTTATTCCTAGAGTTTTTTTAACTAACAAATCAAAGTAAGTCTGAGAAGTATCAGAATTATTGTTCTCCAATTCAAGATTTGTGATAAGAATTGTCGGAGGTAGATTTCTTTGCAAGTGTTTTACCAGCTCGGTGTTCTCACTACCTTCAACTATAATTAATTTGATGTGGGAATTTTGATAAATCTCTTCTCTAATTTTATCTAGGGCGATCTTTGGATCTTGTGTTAGTGGTAGGTAGGCACAATTTAAATTTGTAAATAGTGGTGCAATAAATCTAGTTGTTAAAACCAAAATCTCTTGATCGTTAGAAACTTCTTGGACTTCTTCGCTGGCTTGGTGTTCAACTTTTTCTGACTTTATATTTGTTTGATTGGCTGAGGTAAGCAAATATAAAACTTTGAGACCATAATATAGGGCGAAATCTTCAGGGCTGCTACTAAATCTACCGAGCTTTAAAATTTCAGGTAGGTCGGACACTTTAAAACCGTTACTTGCCCATTCTGAAACAGATTCTTGAAACTTGCTAGTTGTGGCTAATTTAAGGTCTTTTTGTGAGTATGGACTGGTTAATAAACTCCAAAATTTGGAGGTAAAACCAAGCTTTTGCTCTCTTAAAACTTCCTCAAAGGCTGTTGAAAATCTATCTCTAAAAATTGTTCCAATTTCGATTGCACTCAAACCTTCAGCTTCAGTAGGGTTAATTTTAGGAACTCCAAAAACTTCTACCTGATCAGCATTTTCAGGGGTTAGAGGAAATTGCACCTGATCCAGCATTTTGTCGTAATAATAAAGTTCTCCGATAAGCATAAACTTTTTTTTTATGAGTAATATTCTCAAATTAGTCAATTTTTTGCATAACTCGCAGAAGTCCACTTCGACTACGAGGATTTTGCTGTATTTCTAATTCGGTTGGAACTACAACTTTAGGTGTTAAAAGTTTGTATTTTTGTATTTTATTACCGTAAGTGTCAATTTCTTCAGGACGACTAAGATTACGCATAAATTTTGTCACGATTTTATCTTCTAGGCTGTGAAAAGAAACAATTATTAAAATTCCATTTTGGCTCAATTTTTGGCTTGCTTTAGGTAAAAACTCTTCCAATTCTAAAAGCTCATCATTCGTCCAGATTCGTAGTGATTGCCAAACTCGACTCAAAATCCCTTTTTGCTTGTATCTCAACTTTACAGGAATGCTAGAAACCAAAATCTCTACTACTTCACCCACAGAAAGGTCGTTTTTATCAGATAAAATATATTGTTCAAAAATACCAGTTGCAAGCCTCTTACTGAGCTGTTCGCCGCTGTAGTTATAAATTATTTTTTGCAGGTCAAAAGCTGTTTTAAGCTGTTTTAATTTTAAAAAACAAGGCTTTCCAAGCGAAATATCGTAACGTAGATCTAAAGGTTCGGAAATATTTTGATAGCTAAAACCTCTTTCAGAAAACGCCAGTTGGTTAGACGAAAATCCCAGATCTAAGACAATAGCCTCAAAAAAGCCATCTTCAAAACTATCTATAAAGTGATTATAACTGGCTTGAGATAAATGTAAATTCTGATTTTTAAAACTTTCCTTAAAATTAGTTTGAGCCAAATCTATAACTTGTTGGTCTCGGTCGCAGGCAAAAACCTTAAAATTAAGATCTAAAAAAGCCTTAGAATAACTTCCACCACCAAAAGTTCCATCAAAAATATTTTTTCTATTTTTATAGCCCTGGTTTTGTAAAAATTCTAAAATTGGATCTAAAAGTACTGGAATGTGTTGATTTTGCATTTTTATTAATCTTAATAAATTAATTTATATTAGACTACTTTCACTATTTTGATCATAAGAATGTATTAATCCAAAAATAATACAGATCCTGAAACAAGTTCAGGGTGACAGGTTGCATTTTTAGTCAAATGAGTATAAATCAAATTTGGCAAAATATTTTCCCCTAGTTAGGGGAAGCGTTGTATTTTAAAATAAGACAAACTTAAATAAAGCTTGGTGTAACCGGCTGGATTCGAACCAGCGACCTACGGCTTAGAAGGCTGTTGCTCTATCCAACTGAGCTACGGTTACTTATTTTCTTAACTAACTAGAGAAGTTAGAAATTGTAAAGTTTTTTTTATCCTGCGACAGCCAAACAGTGGATTTTTGCCTTTGGAAAGACCCTTTTTAAAGACCTGGCACATTCACCAAAAGTGGTAAAAGTTGTAGTTACATCGTCTATTAACCAGATCTCGTTGATATTTTTATCCAATTGATTTTTATCAACTACAAACACGTCACGCAAGTTTTCTACCCTCTCTTCTTTGTTTAATTCGACCTGAGGTACGGTTGATTTTTGTTTTACAAGCAGAGATTTTGTTTGTATTTCAAGCATTCGAGCAAGGTGGTGAGCAATTAATTTTGGAAGGTGAAAACCTCTTTGATTAAATCTTTTTGGATCTGGGGGAACGAAGCAAACAACCCCTGAAATATTAATTTCCTGATGTTTTAATTTAGTAAAAACCAACTTTGCCAAGTCCTCGCTAATAGCAGTTTCTCCAAAAAACTTGGCTCTTTGAATCAAATCGGAAATTAAATTATTTTTATAATCGCTAGCAACTACAACAGTATCTACAAAATCTATATATCTATCAGGTATTGCAATTGATTTATTAGGCTTGGATAGTGATTGAATTTCTTCAAGGCTTAAATACCCATGAATAGTTGAAAAAATCTTATTCTGTCTCGGAATTATCAGATCCAGAATCCAATTCATCAACCTCTTCGTATTTGTCATCATCTTCACTATCATCAAGTTCTTCGTCGTTTTGATCGTCTGCATTTTGAGATTTTTTAACTTTAACTATTACAGGTGGTTTGGTTGATTTGATGGTGGCAAAATTGCTATCTCCAACCAATTTTGGTTCTTGAATATAGGCAAATGGTTCGGCAATAAGCTTTATGAATTCAATTAAAACCTCTTCAGCAACCTCCGGATGGGCTTTTTCTCTACCTTTCATTTGGACTTGTAGCTTAACAGTCACGCCTTTTTGTAAAAATTCATCACACTTTCTGGCTTGCACAAGTAAGTCATGAGGTCCAATTCTTACGGAAACTCGAATAGTTTTGTCTTTTAAAACTTTAGGCTTACCATCAGTTTTGGAGAGTTGGTATTTGAATTTATTGTAATCCATCAACTTTACAACTGGTGGAGTAGCTTTTGGATTAAGTTCAACCAAATCTACATTTCTCTCCTCTGCCATTGCTATTGCTTGACCGCTAGTCATTACTCCAACTAAGCCATTTTCATCTATTACACGAACTTCGTTGTATCTAATCTGCCTATTTGTACGGTGAAAAGTAGGAGCTACTTTTTGAGGTCTTTTACGACGACGATAGTTTGTCATTGGTTATATTAAATATTTAATTAATCAAGTTAAACCCAAAGCTTGTGGGTTTGTCAAATTTATAGATTAAACCATTTAAAACCTCTAAATACTTTAACCAGGAGGCAGAAATTGTAAGCGTTTAAGCAAATTAATTTGTAAAATAAGGATTATAGACTATTGGTATTTGTAATTTATAATTAAGGTTTAGAAAAAGTAGTTATTTGGTTTAATTTGCTATGTTAACTTATAAAAATAGCTATACAACCAAGGTTCTTGCCAACACAAAAAAACTAAAATATAATTAGTTTCATCAAAACAAAAATATACATATAAATATGGCAAACAAAACTTTAAAGAACTCTTTTACATTTAATAGTGTAAAGCTTTTCAAAAAATACCAAAAACCAGCTTTTAGTTTATTATTAGCTTTCGGGTTTTTAGTTACAGCAAATATTGGTCTATCACTACAAACTTCAGCTGCCGCAGGAGATATTTTATTTATCAACGAAGGTGGTGCAACCCCTGGTATAACCCAATCTCCACAACCAGATGGAATTACTGCTGGTGATAAAGGGTTATTAATTTATAACAGTAATAATAGTTATAAACTAACTGTTACAGATGCTAGAATTGCCAACGGCTCGATTTGTGATTTTAGAATCAAAGAAGTTTCGGTGGTCGGTAATGAAACAACCCCACCAGTGAAAGTCGCTAGGGGTTATGAAGCACTTACTAAAACTATTTTAACCTCGAGTGCAGTAACTGCAGATAATCTTGGCTACAATACAACTACCAAAACTTATCAAGTTAAAAAATCCGCAGCTGGTGCAAATATTACAATAGCTGGTGGTAGTAATCGGGCTTATCAAGATTACGATTTAGAAATAAGATGTACAAGTGGTAGTGATGTGTATGGAAGAGATCAAAAGATTAATTTCTTGTTTGGTGCCTACAGTGTGGTAGATATTAGCGGAGTTACAGCATAGCTTAAACTGTAAAAATTTAACCCCTCTTTTGAGGGGAGTTTTTGTTTTGTGGTTATTATTAACCAACCAGCTTAGATTTGAAAATCAATCGCAACAAAAAGCCATTTAAATAGTTTTCCCCTGACAAGATACCAAGTGCAAGTTTGGACTTGTTCCAAACGACCTTTGGGGCATGAAGGGGAATGTCCGCTGGCCTTGGGGTTTTATGGAACTTTAAAGTTTAATAACCCTCCGTCAGACTTCGTCTGCCGCCTCCCCAGATAGGGAGACACAAACCCACATTCCCATTGGGACAACTCCCTTTGAAGGAGAGCAACTGGCAACTTTTGCCTTGATATTCAAGTAAAATAAATTGAATGTGTTTTAGAGGTGTATGTGTTTACTAGAGCAAAAAATAAGTATCTTGAAATAAAAAATGAGACGATGAAATAGCAACTTCAACCTTTAGATTAGTTCGATTTTGGGTTGGTTATTTTTCTAAAAAAGTTATAATGTCATCCATTTTAATGCCGTCATATTTGAAATTTATCCAGCTATCAGCAGGTCTGGTTTGCAAATAAAAATCGGGTTCAAAAATAGAGTGATCTTTTTTAAAAATCACAAGGGTTTGAATTTTTTTCGGTGCAAAATTTTGTAGATATTTGGTGGCAATTTTGAGAGTTTTTCCACTATCAGCTAGATCGTCAACCAGGAGGATATTTTTACCCTTTAGGTGGTCGTAATTTTTGGAGATTATATTTATTTCACCTTGATTTTTCTCATCATAGCTTTGCATGCAGATTGTATCTATCTTACGAATATTGCATACTTGGGTGAGAATAGCGGTGGGAAACAATCCACCGCGGGTGATGGCAATTATCCAGTCGATTTGTTGAAAGTCTTGAGGGGTAGGGAGTTTGGACATTGTAGAAACTTGAGAGTATTTTGGGTTGATTTGTAAATATTTTTTGTTGCTAAAATCGATTTTTATTTGGTTAGATTTGATTTTTTCTTACTTGAAATTTTGTTTTGAGTTGTTACAAATTAGGAATTATTTGATACTGACAAATCTTTGCAAAATTCCGTGGCGAATCCAGTCTGGCAAGAACTTAGTCATAACAAAAATTAGCTTGGCATCAATTCCAACTAGATATTTAAATTTCGGATTTTTAACTCTCAGAATTTTGGCGATGCGATTGGCGACAACTTCAGTTTTGGTTGTGAGTGGATAAATTGCTTGCACGGCTTTGCTCATTTGCTCAATGTTTTTTTGGTATCTTTGTTTACCTGTCTCGGGTAAATTGGAAAGGGTTTGCCTGGCTACTTGGTCTGATTTATCAAAAAATGGAGTGCGGATTCCACCGGGCATAACAGCGGAGACAGCAATATTTTGATTAAAAAGCTCAAATTTTAGAGATTCGCTGATTCCGAGCAGGGCAAACTTGGAGGCGTGGTAAAAGCTTTCCCAAGGAAGGGTGATGGCTCCACCGATTGAGGAGATGTTGATAATTCGGGATTTTTCTCCAGTTTGTTGGGAGTATTTTCGAAGGGACGGAATCATGGCTTGAGCGAGATAAACTGCTCCAAAAAAATTCACTTCCATCATGTTTCGAGAGAGTTTTTGATCTGTGAATTCAAAAGGTGAAACATAATTAAATCCTGCGTTGTTGATGAGTGCGTAAAGCCCATTTTCCTCTAAAAGTGGTTTGATTTGGATGGGTAAATTTTCTATTTGGTCGGCTTTGGAGACATCTAAAAGAATGATTTGGAGGTTTTTGCTGGCTTTTTCTTTTAATTTTTCACCATCAATTTCTTTGCGAACAGTTGCCAGGACTTTGTAGCCAAGTTCGTCTAATTTTAGGGCAGTTTCAAATCCAATTCCAGAGCTGGTGCCGGTTATTAAAACGGTTTTGGTGGAGTTTGGAAGCACTTATAAAGATGCTCAGGTTTTTGTAAGAAAGTCAATTTTTAATTCTAGATCGCTTTGAACTTAAAATATTAGACAAAACTAACAAAAGTCATGGTTATTAAATTAACCAAAAAACTATTTAAATTTATATATTTTATGCAATTATCGGAATACTCCCACGGTTCATTTCAAATCACTGGTTACAAAATCTCAACCACCAACAAAGATCGTCAATCTGGCAAAGATATCATGGAAGCTTGGAAAAAATTTCTTACTGAAAACATGGCAGACTTGGTTGAAAACAAAGAATATCCGAGCCTTCATTGTGTTTATTTTAATTACACAAATCCTGAAAATGTAGATGAACGTGGTTACGACATGTTGCTTGGTTTTATTACCAAAGAAGGAGCTAGCCAAACAAATCCAGAACTGACTACAATCACGATTCCAGCTCAGGATTACAAATATATTTTGGTAAAAGGCGAAATGCCAGCAAGTTTAATCAAGACTTGGGGTGAAATAAATGCAATGCCTGAAGCTGAATTAAACCGAAGTTTTGGTTACGATATGGACATGTACAGCGAAGATGGAACTGAGTGCACGCTCACAGTTAGTGTAAAAAATAATTAATCTAATTATGCATAACAATATATGACCAAAGCACAATTTAAATACACTATTTTATACGTCAAAGATGTAATAGCAACAGTTGAATTTTATGAAAAAGCCTTTGTTTTAGAGCGTGGATTTATTACCCCAGAAAGAGATTATGGAGAGGTAAATACTGGCAATACCACATTATCTTTTGCTTCGCTTGAGCTTGGTAATTCAAATATAAAAAGTGGTTTCATAGAATCTGATATTACTAGCAAACCTTTTGGTATAGAACTAGCTTTTGTAACTGAAAATATTGAGGAAACTTGGAAGCAAGCCATAGAAGCTGGAGCAACAGTTTTAGAAGAAATTGCAACAAAAGTTTGGGGTCAAAGGGTGGGTTATTTGCTCGATCCAAACGGGTTTTTGCTTGAGATTTGTACACCAGCACAATATTAATTTTAAAATTTATATGCCAACTGATTATAGCATTACTAAATATTTTGGATCAAATCTTGCCGAAATGCTTTCTAGTAAAATTCTAAAATTTCACCCCAGTTTTAAATCTCAAGAATACATAAATTCAATTCAAAATAAGTGTGATAACTTGAGCTATACTCAAAGGATAATACTTCACGCAAATGAATTAAAAAAATATTTACCTGTTGAATTTGTAGATGCAATAGATATTTTAATGAAAATTTTAGGTGATGAAAACCCTAATCAGACAGGAATGTTTACTAATTACTATTGGATAATGCCAATTGGTAAATTTGTTGAACTATATGGGTTGGAAGATTTTGAAGTTTCGATGAAAGCTATCGAAGAAATAACCAAGAGAAACACAGGCGAATATGCCATCAGACCATTTATAAGAAAATATCCAGCAAAGACAGTGGAAATTATGGAAAGCTGGTCTAAATCAAATAATTTTCATTTACGCAGATTATCTTCAGAGGGTTGTAGACCAAAACTCCCTTGGTCAACCAAACTTGATGAATTTATTGACAAACCTGAATCAGTTTTTAAGATATTAGCTAACTTGATGGAAGATGATATAAAATTTGTACAAAAATCTGTAGCAAATAATATTATTGACTATCTAAAAGTAAATAAAATTGAAGCTGTTAGATTTATCAGACTTTATGAAAATAGTAGCAATAAAAACACACAGTGGATACTCAAACATGCTACACGAAAAATTAAGATTAATTAAGATTAAATTATGCCCTACGAAGCCAAAACTAAACCAACAAATAGTAGTGTTGATGATTTTTTAAAAGCTAATGCTAGTGGTCAAAAACTTGAGGATTGCCTTGCTCTCATAGAATTGATGGAAAAAGTAACAGGTAAAAATGCCACAATGTGGGGCAGTGCTATTGTTGGTTTTGGAAAATACCATTATAAATATGATTCTGGCCTAGAAGGAGATGCAGGTATTGTTGGGTTTTCACCTAGAAAAACAAATATTACCATCTATATTTCCTCAGGATTTGGGGAGTATATGAATCAAAGTGGGACGGTGAAAAATTTAATGGAAAAACTGGGGAAATACAAAACTGGAAAAGTGTGTTTGTATATAAAAAAGTTAAGTGATATAAATTTAGATATTTTGGAGGAAATCATTAAAGATTGCGTAAAATATATGAAAAATAATTATCAAACCGATTTAGATTAAAAAATATTGCTAAACAAATTCTATAAACACACTTTATGTCTGAGCTAAAAATCAACAACCTTGAAGAACTCAAGTACTGGCTAGAACAAAATTACGCTCAAAAAGAATCTGTCTGGCTAGTTTTCCCCAAAAAATCTGCTGGTGCGAACTTTGCTTGGTCTGAGATTGTGGATGTTTTACTTTGTTATGGCTGGATAGATAGTTTGCCTAGAAAAGTCGATGAAAATCACACCAGTATAAGAATTGGTTCCAGAAATCCCAAAAGTAATTGGTCAAAAGTCAACAAAGATAAAATCACTGTGCTGCAGGCCAAAAATCTAATTCACCCAAACGGTCATAAATCCATTCAAACAGCCAAAGAAAATGGTGCTTGGGATGCTCTAAATGAAGTTGACAGTCTAATTTTACCGAAAGATTTTGAACAATATTTATTTGAGAATAGCCTAGTGGATGGATGGAACGCCAAAAGTAAAACTTTCAAAAGAGGCTTTTTAGAGCAGTTGCTGAACTCCAAAAGACCAGAAACTAGGCTCAAGAAAATGCAAACTTTGAAATTTTAAAAAATCTGCAAACTCGAACAATTTGAACCAAAAAAATCTAAGAGATAAGTACTTCCAAACAATTTCAAAAAGCGAGCTTAGAAAAAAAGTTCTATTAGTTTCGAATGGAGGTTTGTTTTGTATTTAAAGATTTTACCATGACCAAGGAAATTAAGCGGTTTTATTTCTTGATAAATTTTGTTTGCAGAAAGTAATTTATTTTTGAAGTTTTATTGACATCCGCTAACAACAAAAGCAAGTGATTAATCAATACTTACATCTTTATGTCTAAAGCGATTACCACCAAAAAGTTTTTTAATAGAGAAACAACAATAACTGAAACTATTCAGGCAAAAGCCTCCGCAGTATGGCAAATTTTGGTTGATATAAATAACTATCCAAACTGGAATTCGACCATAGTTTCTATCACTGGTGATCTAAAAGAAGGTGGCAAAATTGGGCTGATTTCTAAGCTTGATCCGAGTAGAAAATTTAACCTAAAAGTTTTGGAATTTGAACCTACCAAAAAACTAATTTGGGGTGATATGATGGGAAAAAGAACTTATTTATTATCTGAAAACTCTGACGGTCAAACCCAGTTTACGATGACTGAAAAAATTGGAGGTTTGGTGTTTCCGCTTTTTGCTAAGATGATTCCACCGTTTGATGATTCTTTCGAACAATTTACCAAAGATTTGAAGGTTGAAGCGGAGTCGCTTTAAGTCTAATTTAAATAGGTATAGATTTTGTTTTGGAAGTGATTGAGATTTCAAAACGTTATTTTTTGCGATAAGAAATTTTTTGACACCCTTAGTTTTTTGTGGAAATTTTGGGTTATGACCTTATCAACCCAGCCCTACAAAGGCACTCGTGATTTTTATCCAGAAGATCTTGCTAAACGAAATTATATTTTCAATACCTGGCGAAAAGTGCTGATTGCAAGTGGGTTTGTGGAGTATGATTGTAGTATTTTGGAGTCCGCTGAAATGTATTTGGCAAAATCTGGTGAAGAGCTTGGAAGCAAGCAACTTTATGCTTTTGAAGACAAAGGTGAGAGGAAAATTGCCCTTCGACCAGAGATGACTCCAAGCCTCGCTCGCATGGTGGCAGGTAAATTTCGGGAGTTAAAATTCCCGCTCAGGTGGTTTAGTATTCCAAATTGTTTTCGGTACGAACGCCCTCAAAAAGGTAGAACCCGTGAATTTTGGCAGCTAAATGCAGATATAATAGGGCTAGAAGCTGGAGAAGCGGATCTCGAAATTTTGCTACTTCTCGGGAAAACTTTCCTCGAATTTGGAGCGACCAAGGAAATGTTTAGCATTCGCTACGGACACCGTGGACTTTTGGACGAATGGATAAACAAAAATAATTTGAACGACAAAAAAGAAGCTGTTTACGCTCTTTTAGACAACTGGCGAAAACTGGTTGGTGACAAAAAACTTGCCTTTGCTACGGAGTTGAATTTGACCGATGTTGAGCTTGGTTTGATTTCTGAAATGGTGGAAAACCCAGACCAAATCGACACCACAAGTTTTGCTGAAATTGCCTTAATCCAAAAATCTTTACCAATTATTTTACCCGAAGTTGAGTTTGTGTTTGACCCCACAATTGTACGGGGGATTGCCTACTACACTGGTTTGGTTTTTGAGGCTTTTGATCACAATCCAGAAAACAACAGAGCTATGTTTGGAGGTGGTCGGTACGACAATCTAATGGAACTTTTTGGGCAGAAATCTCCAGCTGTTGGAGCTGCAATTGGTGATCTTACTTGGCATGAATTTTTGGTTGGTTGGAATTTGTACCCTGAAAATTTAGGTGAGTCGACTAAAGTAGGAATTTTGGCTTTAAATAGAGATTCTTTAACTGAAATTTTTGGTAAAACCATTCCAAAATTGATCTCAGAAAACAAATTATACGAAGTCAATTACGAATATGAAAGGTCAGAAAACAAACGCTACGACGCACTTAAAAAACGAGGTTGTGGTGAGGTGATTAAGGTGTAGGTGAGGTCTTGATGTATTCCAGTCGCAAATCGGAAATAAATTAGATATTTTTCTCAAATAAATTAAGATATTCTTCAAAATAAAAAATACGATTGCGTTTAAATTTGGTTTTTTCTTTTAGTATTTGGAGCTTTTCCAAATCTTTTATCATAGCGTTTGAGGCTGTTCTGGATATATTTAAGGTTTTTTCAACTGCTAAGCTGGTTACAACCGGATTTGAGTACAGATAACTTATCAACTCCTTAGCTTTTTTAGCCTTTTTTCCAAGTTCTAAGATTTTTGCATCTATTTTGGCTTTTAAATCAACGATTTGCTGCAATGTTAGCAAATTATTATTTGCGGTTTCGTAGATTCCCACCAAAAAAAATTTTAACCAAATCTCCAAACCATTTTCACCTCTACCCAAGTCCAAATTCTCGTAGTATAATTTTCTATTTTTTTCAAAAAACTGCGAAATATAGAGTACTGGCTTGTACAATAAATTGGCTTGAATAAGATATAAAATAATGAGCAGTCTTCCTACACGACCGTTTCCATCTAAAAAAGGGTGAATTATTTCAAATTGAAAATGAATTATTCCAGCTTTGATAAGATCAGGGCAATCGTTATAATGCAAAAACTTTTCCAAATCTGAGCTTAACTCCAAAAGGTGTTCAAAACTTGGAGGTACAAAATGAGCGTCGGCAATAGTCGCCACACCAATCCAATTTTGGCTAGTTCTAAACTCTCCCGGATTTTTGTTTTTACCTCGCACACCGTCCATTAAAACCTCATGGATTTCTTTGATAAATCTAGTTGAGAGTGGTAAGCTTTCCAAGCTCTGTATGCCATAATTTAGAGCTTTTGTGTAGTTTTTAACCTCCTCGATTTCGTTTCTTTTTTCGTCACTAAACAGACCTTCTTCCACAAACAAATCATCAATTTCAGTTTTTGTACCTTCAATTTTGTTGCTATCAACAGCCTCTTTAGAAATGTGCATCTGAATAAAAAAATCCACATCTGGCACGAAGCTTGAAAACGACCTTAGCTCTGCTAGTTTGTCAGCAGCTTTTATACATAGTTTGTACACTTCTGGTGAAAAATCGTACTCGTGATTTATGTTATCAGGTAAAAAATACTTGTAACCATTTGGAGATTTTATAAAAGGAACTAGACTAGTTAGCAAACACTAACTAAACTAATTTCTATGATATACAGATAAAGATTAAGCAATTACAATTTAAAAAAAATAATTCATCATTTTTG
>JBIKIW010000038.1:0-13664 GCA_044361365.1 Limisphaerales bacterium
TCAGTAAGAGATTTTGTAATTTTGCTTAATACCCGCGTATGCTACTATACATTTTTTGGAATGGCAAATTGGGGGTGGAATCTTACTTTTTTTGAGCTTGTTTTTTGTTTATATGGGTTATTAAATACACAACAAAAGCAATTGTTAAAATTCCCAAAACTACTGGAATTGTTAAAAGCCAAGGGGTTAAAGTTTCGTACCATTTTTTAGTTTCTTCAGTTTTTGTCTGTTCTTGTTTTTCTTTACTAGGCAATTTTTCTAAGTCTTTTTCTTGGAGATTAATTTCAGAATTTATACTTTTGGTAGAAGTATCAAATTTCACTTCTTCAGGTTTCAAAAGATTGTTTTGAGGTGCAAATTTATAGTTTATTTTTAATTTACTCACGCCTTTTTGATAAGGAATTTGAGTATTTACAGCAACTGCGTAATCTTTAGAATCTGGAGTTAAATTTCTATCAAAATTGCCTTTCTTGGTCTCCCCATCTGCCAAAGTTAGCTCATAATCAGCCACCAATTTTGCATAAACATTACCACTATTTCTTAAAGTTAACAAAAAGCTGAAGTTGTTTTTATCAATTTCTGTGTAAGTTTTTAGATCGTTTGTAAACTCACCAGAAGATGGGTCAATAATTCGTAAATTTTTAGCTTCAGATTCAATTTTAAAATCACTCCCAACCAAAACATAAACTCTACTCCCACTTCGCTTTCCCAAAGCCACAGAGTTATTTGGATTTTCGTCTATTTCTGTAGCTGAGATGGCACCTGCATATTCTCCGTCTTTAGTTCCTTCTGGGACTTTCACCGAAAAAGGTAAATCAAACCCTCCAAGCCCAGTAACAGCTTGCCTGCCCTTGCTTATTTCCAACCACTTTCCTACCCCATTGTTTGACTCGTTGTTAGAATTGATCGTAAAAAACCCATCATTTGTCACAGTGGCGTCATTGCTTTGGATATCTACAATCGTATCTTTGTTTGCCAAATTGCGAATTTCAACTTGACCGCTAGCAGATTTACCCGCCTCTAACCTAAATAAATTCCAAGCAATTTGGTCGCTAGTTGACACTTCAGCTTTAGGAACAACACTAACCTCAGCTCTTCCCATAACTTGCAAAAACAAAGGTAGTAAAGTACCCAAAATCAAACTTATTAAAACTAAAATAACAAAAATTTTAGATAGCATTTGGGATATTTTTTTGGTGGCTTTTTTCTGACTAGAATCAGATTTACTTGAAGAATAACCGGACATATTTAAATAACTCAGCGATTCTATTTCTTAAAAATTATTTTGTAAAATGAGTAAAAAAACACTTATAGCTAAACCATGTTTAAAGTAGACAACGAAGACGAGGACTGTCTGAGCTTGAAAATCTTTTAAATTGGGAATAATAAGGTGCCAGTATCCGCAGGCGAGTGTCTAGTTTAATACTGATTTAGCTATATTTCAGATATTCTTCTAGCCTAGAGTCTTATTAATTTAGTTTTGATACAATAAAAATTCCCCCTTGCGGGAGAAAATTAAAATTATTTTTTAGTTATCAGCTTTGACCTACTTTCCCCTGGATCTGCATCCTAGTATCATCGGCGGAATAACGTTTCAAGACTCTGTTCGGAATGGGAAGAGTTGGTTCCATTACCCTTGAAAAACTGACTAATTTATAAAAAGAGAAAATCTATTTTTTGTCAAGAAATATCTCCTGACTGTTTAAATTCTCTCCAGTAGCTTTTGCCTTAAAGCAAGAAACTTACAACTGTTTAAGCTGATTATTATGCATCAAAATCAGAATCTATCTCTAGAAAATAAAGTTTGAAATTTTTGTGTCCAAGCTAAATTTTGGTGAATATTTTTTTCAAATTCATCTACTAAAATAATATATTGTGCTAAATAAGCATGTCATTTTTTGCCAAAAACTTGGTAATACTAGTAGAAGTTTATTGCTGTGAACCAAGATCTAACCGACGACGAAGTAGTAAAATTGATTTTACAAGGACAAACCGAGTGTTTTGAGATTATCGTGGACCGCTACGAACGCCAAATACTGGCTTACACCGCAAGACTTCTAAATTTTCATCAACAAGACGCCGAAGATGTAACTAGCGAAACTTTTTTTAAAGCCTACAAAAGTCTGGCAAGTTTCAAACCGCATCTCAAATTTTCTAGTTGGCTATATCGAATAGCTCATAACACAGCTGTAAATTTGATCAAAGATAAATCCAAATTATTTTATATCGATCTGGATGATTTTTGGTTTGTTCCACACAAAGAAAAAGAGGAAATATTTGATAAAAAAGACCTTGATAAGATTTTAGACAAACTTTCTGTAACAGATCGAAGTTTATTGATTTTGTTTCATTTAGAAGAAAAATCCCTCAAAGAAATCGGCGATATTTTTAAACTCAGCCAAAACACAATTGCCGTAAAACTCAAACGAGCTAGAAGCCGAGCAACTAAAATTTTAACTCAACTTTATGGAAAACAATAACTCAAACGAACTTCTAAAACAACGAATTTTAGACAAAGTAAAAAACCAAAAACTAACTAACGGCAGTGTCTATAAAATCTGGGACGGAATTTTACTTGCCTCGATTTTGGGTTTAGTTTTGATCGCCAGTTTTATAATTGGATTTTTTTGGTGGGATTTTAGACGAGACTCAGATTTTTTGGAAATTAGTAGCGAAATTTTGTGGAGTTTGTTGCCAGAATTATTTTTGGAAATTGCTATTTTGGTTGGAATTTTGAGCTTGATAACCTATTTTTTGTATCGCAAAACCGACTTTTGGTGGGTAAAACAAAGGCTTTGGTTGGTGGTAGTTTTTTGGATATTAGTGATTGGACTTGGTGGTGGGCTAACCATTTTAGCAGAAAACCAAAAAGCTTTGTCAGATCAATATCAAAACACCAAAACTGGTGTGGAGAAGCTTCCTTTTCGCCCTAGAAGATTGGAAAAAATTTATGATAAGCAAAAAGAGCAAGGTCTGTTTCCGGGTAGAGTCCAAAAAATTGAAAAGGTGGGTCAAGATAAATTTGAAATTACAGTCAAAAATCCCCTTGAAGAAAAAACTTTTACAGTTGATAAACCTTTGTTAAAAGGATTTCAAAAAGGAGATCCGGTAGAAATCGTACTTGACCCTCAAAACCCAGATCAGGTAATTGGAATTCGCAAAGGCAGGCCACGGGGAATGATGCCAAATCGACCTTAAGATTTGTTTAATAAAATATGTGCAAACTCTTGACAAGAAAAACTACACTAAGCTTATTCTCTATTTTAGAGAGGTCTTTTTATGTCCAAAAAGAAAAAGCAAAAAGCTACAAAAAAAGTTTTTAAAAAGCATAAAAATTCAAATAATACGCCTATTTCAAACAAAAAACCCTACCAAGACGATTTTTTAGGAAAGTCAATTGATTTGGCTCCAAGTGCTTTTGAAGTTTTTAGTGAACTCAAAGAAAAAGGAGGAAATCAAATCATCCTACGACCCGAGCAATCGGCTGTTTTAAAGTCTAAAAAGAGTCTGAACGAATCTGAATTAATCGATAAAAAGGAAACAAACATGGAAGAGGTTATTGAATCTTTGTCAATTGGAATGGACGGCAAAAAAGAAAAAATTGAACAGCTTTTTGAAAAAATAAACGAAGAAAAAGCTGAATTTGACGCTAAAATAAAAACCACCGAAAAAATCTTCACCAAAAAAGACAATAACTCTATGATGTTTGATCGCATTTACACAAAAGAATTTAGCAAAAATACAAAACCCAAAACTTTCCTTGGTAGTATAATTGATGTTTTAACCAGTGAACTTGTCTGGAATTCAATTGCAATTGCCATGATTTTGGGGGTATTTTTGTTCTATTTCCAGGGACTTCAGCCTGTGATCTTGCAAAACTATGTAACTTCCGGTCAAAAGCAAGTCAACAAAGTTGCAGACAAATACTCTACTCAAATTTCGGGTTATTTTACAGACCAAACCAAAATCTCAGAAAGTTACACCTACACTCCCAGTCAGCTTTGTAGCAACATGAAACTCTATGAAACTGGAGCTAAAGATGTGGATGACATAAATAGATTGCAAGTTAGCCTTTTTACAGATCAAAAATTAAAAAAATTACCCAATTTTCAATCTTTTTACGATTCACAAATTCAAGATGAATACCAACGATATTTTCTAAAATACCAAACCAAAATCGATAAATACAACCAACCGACTAAAGACTTAAAAGATCATGTAAGATTTTTGAGCTATCGAAATAATTGGATAAAAAGCTGTATCTTAGTAGAAAAATCCCAAGATAGCATAGCAGCAATAAACCAAGCCTGTACAGATTTAAACACCTTTACTACTCAATTGTTGGCAGAAGGAAAACCTACTTTTTGGTCGGAAGTGGAAAAACCTGTTGGTTCGATTTTAACCAGCTGCAGTACAGTAAACGAGGGTACAAAAAAAGAATTTGTTAAAAACTTTTTCATCACCTTTGACGAGTTTATGTTTTACCAACCAGATTTTACTGCTCTAAACCAACAGTTAACTGGTGCGAATCAAGAATTTCTAGCAGTTGACACTCAAAGAATGAGACAATTTATGAAAAACTTACAAAAAGACCGAGAGGACTTCTTCAATAGCTGGTACCTCATGGGTTTTGAATTTTAAGATTACTAGATTTGAAATCAAGACAGCAACCTACCCTACTCTTTAATATAAAGCCTGCTTCTAGTTTTTATGAATATTTTAAAAATACAAAGCTCAAATAATTGTTTTTTCGTTTGTAAGTTTAGTACTAAATAATTGTATGCTTGAAGTGCAAAAAATAGAAATAAATATTGCAAGTCAAAAATCTAGCTATCCAATTTTTGTTGGTAAAAATATTTTATCGGAGTTTGATAAGCTTTTTGATCTCAAAAAATACTCCAAAATTGCAATTCTAACCGACCGAAATGTACTCAAATTTCAAGCAGAAAGTTTTAGGCAAAAATTGACCAGTAATTTGCAAAATATTCAACCCGAAATTGTAGTCATAAAACCGGGCGAAGAAAATAAAAGTTTGCAAACGGTAGCAAAAATTTGGCAAGAATTTAAGGAAATTGGAATTGATCGCAAAAGTTTGGTGATTATTTTTGGTGGTGGAGTCGTGGGTGATTTGGGTGGATTTTGTAGTAGCACTTTTATGCGTGGAGTGGACTTTGTGCAAATTCCTAGCACATTGTTAGCTCAGGTTGACTCGAGCGTTGGCGGTAAAACCGGTTTTGATTTTTTGGAGGTAAAAAATTTGATCGGTACTTTTTGTCAGCCTAAGGCAGTTTTTTGTGATTTGGAAGTTTTGCAAACTTTACCCCAAAGAGAGTTAATCCAAGGTTTTGGTGAAGTCCTAAAATACGGCTTGATTTACGACTTAGAATTTTGGAATTATCTGCAAAAATTGAGCAACCAAAAAGACTTTGACCCAACCAAAATTGATGACCAAGAAATGCTAAAAATTATCACCAAATGTTGCCAAATCAAACAAGAAATTGTGCAAAAAGACGAAAAAGAAACCGCTGGAATCAGAGAAATTTTAAACTTCGGTCATACTTTCGGTCACGCCGTTGAATCCTTTAGTCTAACCACCAAAAACCCACTTTTTCACGGTGAAGCAATTGCTATTGGAACCAGATTTGCCCTAGAACTTTCAGCCAAAATCAACGACTTTGACTCAGAAATTAAAAACCGAATTTTAGACACTTTTACCAAATATAAACTGCCAACAAGTTACAATTTTGAGATCAAAAACCCAACTCAAAAAAACCAAATTTTTGATGGGCTTTCCAATCTTTTGATAACCGATAAAAAGAACTCAAACGGCAAGTTAAACTGGATACTGCTAAACCAAATCGGCGAGACTAAACCCCAAAAAGGACTTGAAATAGAGGTTGTGAAGGAGGTGTTTGAAGAGAATTTTTAAAAATCTATTTCCCACCAACCTCTCTCATTTCCTTCTACAATTTCCCCACTTGCGAAACCCCTGGCAACGCAATTTGCAATATGCTCAATCGAACTTTCGCTCAAATCTGAAACACTAAAACCTTGCAAACTTAAACTCCAAAACGGATAATAACCACTTGTAAAATCTTGTTTGATTAGCTCGCTGATGTATTGGAATTTGGACTCGCTAGGCATATTTTTACAAATACTTTTTCAAAACCTGTTCTTTTTGAGTTTTTACAGAATCTAAAACCGTCTGCAAACTCTCAATCTTTTTTTCAATTTCCTGAATTTGAGCTACAATTTTTTGTTGGATTTGTAATGAAGGGAGTTGGATTTT
Organism: Limisphaerales bacterium; assembly: GCA_044361365.1. Taxonomy (GTDB): domain Bacteria; phylum Patescibacteriota; class JACMRA01; order JACMRA01; family JACMRA01; genus JBIKIW01. Next base: position 6,290 of record JBIKIW010000038.1, read on the forward strand.
TATTTCTTCAACCATTGGAACAGTTAATTGAGGTATGTTTGTGCCACTTTGCTCAATTTTTATACTATTTAGTTTATATTCTAAATAAATAGGCAAAGCTTTTTGTAGATCAGCAATTAAAACAACAAGCCTAACAATCGGGAAAAACTTCTCTTCTCTAGCGACGCAAAAACCAATACTGCCTCTAGCTGAAATTGTTACACAAGGCTTTTCAACTCTGACTATATTAGAATAGCCTATCAATCCTTTATTTTCTATAGAATTTGCATAAATAGGAATTTGCAACTCATCAGTTTTAACTTTAGAAAAATTATTAGGCTTATCTCCACCAGCAAAAATTTCTTCAGCCACTTCCGCCAACCTAACCTCCTTGCCACCAGAATTTTCCACCAATTCACTAATCTGATTTTTCAGTCTTTCAATCTCACTTTTGGCTTTTTGCCCTTCGTTTTCAATTTTTTCAATTTCGGTTAAGATTTGAGTTTGGATGTTTAGGGGTGGAAGGGGGATTTCTATTTTAGCCAAATCTTCAGCATAAACATGTGGTTGAGCTTGTCCTCTCTGTAATAAATAAATTTTATCTTGAATAGGAATTAAATATTCGTAAATAAGTTTTGTAGAAATTCTACTTTCATCTTTAGATTTTATAGTGTTACAATCTGATGCAAAAATAGGATTTTTGTGATAATTTACAAAACCAGAATTTGCACCTGAAGCACTTACTGTAATTACATCACCATCTCTATTTGATTGATTATGAAAATATGCTGGTTTTTTTCCACCTGCTATAACTGGAATTTCACCGGGTGTAATTTCTTTTAAAGTTATTGAGCTACCTTTTTTAATTTCTGCAATTTCAGGTAGAAAAACCAAATTGTCGTTTCCCCAAAAATCTCTATATTTTAATTTTTTTTTAGATCTGGTATTGATTATTTTTTCAAACTTTTTACTTTCAAAATCCAATAAATCGCTTAAATTTACCACTGAAATATTTTTGCTAAGTTCAGAGTCAATTTCCAAATTTTCTAACTCACCTGCAAAGGCTTTTTGAATATAACTACTAGCAACTTTTGGATTGTTTAGCTCATTTTCATCGTACAAATAAGTACACTCATCAATACTTTGACCAGCCACAAATGGCTTTATACCCTCATGTCCACGACGGTTTGAAAAATAATAACCCAAGAATTTTTTCTCTTCGTCTTTTTCACCAGTTTTCACCAAAACTATTTTTTGAGCATAGGTTAGAGCAAAATAGAGAACTTTCTCCTGCTCTATTTCATCATTTTTAAACAGTCCTAAATATTCATCTAAAGTTATTTTTTGTTCTGTATTTTTTACATATTTACTAATCAAATTTTGGATTCCGTTGATAGTTAGGTCTTGCTTGATTTCAAAGGCTTTTTGAATATGTTTTTGAATTTCAGCTGTTAACTTATCTCCATTTTCTCGCTTTTGTAAGAATAAAACAATAGTATTTGTTCCAGTTGCCATGAAAGTATTGCTTCCAAACTCAGCTATGGCTTTGATTTCAAAATGTTTCAAAAGAATTTCTCTTGCTTTGGTGTAAAGTCCAGTATTGGAAAGGATTGAAGAAGGTAAAATAACACCCGCAACACCATTTTTAGCTAAAAGTTGTTTCGTTCTTTCTATAAACAAGACTTCGATTTCGGAGCTATTATCTGTTAGATATTTATAAAGTTCAAAGCTATTTTCGTCCTTATTTTTTAGATCTAGCTTGAAATTATCAACTGAATAAGGAGGGTTAGCTAAAATAAAGTCAAATTTAGGATTGTTCGGGCTTGGGTAATTTGAGTCTTGTTTTAATAGTCCACGATAACTTTTAGAGTTTGTAAAACTATCAAGTCCGTCACCGTGTATAACTTGGGCTAATCCGTCACCATAAAAATAACAACCTACTTTAGCCACTTTAACCAGTCTATCATCTTTTTCAATGCCGTAAATATACTTTGCAGCCCAATCGTATTTGTCCACTCGCCAAATTTTCACTTTTTTTTCAGCATCAGGAATTAAATCCAAGTTTTCAACTTCTAAATTATCAATAATATTTTGCATTTCTTCCATGCTTTCAGTCAAAAAATGCCCACTTCCACAAGCATAATCAATTATATTTGGTAATAAATAATCACCATTTCCAACTTTCAATTTTTCTTCAATTTTATCTAAAAAAGGTAATGATCTGACTATAAATTTGGCGACTGTTGGTGGAGTAAAAAATTGACCAGACTCTTGTTTTAAGCCTGTTGTCAAAAGTCTTTCAAAAAAATCACTCAAATGTCTTTGTTTTCTAGGATAACGAATTTTATATTCCTGTAAAAGTAAAACCACATCTTTTAGTACTCTAAAATTATCCATAAAAGACTCTTCGTCGTTAACCTCTTTTATCTTAAAAACATTGTATAACTTCAACACTTTTCGCTTACTTTCTTTGAGAGATTTGTCGTCTTTGGCTTGAAATAAATTGTCTTCTATTCCTTCGACTTCTTTTGTTAAAAACTCCTTCATTCCTTCTTTATACAAGTTTATCAAACGCACTTCAAAGTCAACTTCGTCGTCAATACCCTCTTTCCATTGAAATTCCAGTTCTTTATTTTCACCTTTTTTTTCATCAAAAATCTTAGCCAAAAACAAATTGAAGATTTTTTCAAAAGCGTTGGCTTTGTTAGAAATTGCGTGTCTTCTTAAAATAGATAAAAATTGATTGAAGATATAACCCGAATCTTCTTCTTTGAGGTGTTTTAAGTCCTTTTTGGTTAAAGTTTTATTTTGATAATCATAGGCTTTTACCCAATCATCAAACACACCATTTTTATTGGTCAATTTATTCCACCTTTCAAACAGATCTTTAAGATTATTAGTTTCTCTATAACTTTGCTCAATTACAATTATGTCATTTTTATATTCTATTTTGCCACCCTCAAACCTGGAAGTATGAAGCACTAAATATTGTGCAGATTTATCTTGCTGAAAATAGCTCAGTAATTGCCCACCGTCTTTGTGTAAGTTGTTTAATTCTTTCTCGTATTCCTTCCCCCAAGTTTTACACTCAATCATTAAAAACGTTTGTCCATCTTTTTTTACAGAAATATCTAAAAACCCCTTGCCTTTGTGTCCAAGTTTCCAAGAATCCTCCAAAATAATATCCTGTGGCTTGTAGCCTTTTTCCAGCAAACGATCTACACATTCCAAAACAACCAAAGTTTCTTCTTGGCTAAAGTTTGATGTAGTACTTCTTTTAACATTAACCCTATCACCCCAATTTATAACTGAAGAATTTAGACTATCTTTTAAATCAATAATTATTTTGTAATCGGAATATAATTTTACCCATGAACTATTTTCACCGTTTACAGGTTTAAAATTTAAAATTTCTAGTAGTTTTTTGAGATTTTCCATAATAAACAACAACACTTTTAATCATCAACACCTCCCCCAAACCCTAACAAATTAAGTTAAAAATACACCAATTTGATTGATTACTCCGAATCTAGTGAAATTCTTTTGCTTTCGTCAACTGCTAGTTAATAACCAAAAGTGCTTTAAAATGAACCAATTTATTCACCAACCTTTGGCTTGTTTGAATGACCAACACTGCCGAAAATATGATTGTACTTTTTAATATTAGCTTCGGCTGAATTAACACCAAGCCCTGAACGGAGTGTCTGAGAAACTAAAGTTCTTAGCTTCTTGGAAATATTTCTATCAGAATTTTCTTCATCTTTGATTTTTGAATACGCTTCTTCAACTATCTTACGAAACTCGTTTGCGGTTAGGGTGGTAAGGATTTCGGGTTTTTTGGGTAATCTTTCTGATATAAACTAACTAATCACAACCGACTTTACATTCACAAACTCCTTTATTCCATCTGGTCCAAGCTCTCTTCCATAACCGGATCTTTTCAGCCCTCCGTAAGGCATTTTGATGTTGGAGCGAACCATTGAATTGACGCACACCATACCACATTCAAGTTGCGGGATAATCTCTTTTGCCAAATCCAAATCCTGCGTCCAAACACTGGCTCCAAGTCCAAGTACCGAATCGTTGGCTACTTTCACAGCTTCTTCGGCATCTTCAACTACTATAATCCCAACCACTGGACCAAAAACTTCTTCTTTATAAAGTGGTGAATCGGTAGAAATATCTGTGATCAAAGTTGGCGGATAATAAAATCCAGCGGTATGTTTTTGCCTAAACTCCCTATAATTTTGACTTTGCAAACTTGTCTCCAAATGCCCACCAGTAAGCACTTTTCCACCCATCTTAAGAGTTTCTTCGACCTGTCTTTGAATGGTTTTTAAAGACTCTGCATTTGCTACAGGCCCGATTGTGGTTTGAGTGTCCATCGGATCTCCCACAGCTTCCTCCTCAAAAATTTTCTTCACCAAAGATGTAAATTGCTCGCTCACCTCTTTTTGCACAATAAATCTCTTGGCAGCATTGCAACTTTGACCTTGATTTCGAAGCCTAGAAAGAGCGGCTTGTTTGGCAGCTTCACCCAAGTCTGCATCTTTTAGGACAATAAACGGGTCATTTCCACCCAATTCCATGACAGTTTTTTTGACTTCCTCACCTGCTACTTTGGCAACTTTTGTACCAGCAGATTCGCTTCCAATAAGTGTCACCATGCTCACAATTGGATTTCGTATAATCTTTTCCACTTTCCCCGAACTTATCATTAAACTCGTAAAAACCCCTTCTGGAAAACCTGCCTGATTAAATAAAGCTTGTAGAGTTTGGCTGATTTGAGGGACATTTGAGGCGTGCTTTAGAAGCACTGAGTTGCCTGCCATCACAGCTGGAATTACGGTACGAAGTGCCAAATAAAATGGATAATTCCAAGGAGCGATGTGCAAAACTACTCCAAGTGGTTCGTAGCTTACATAGCTTTTTCCATCACCCGTAACTTCTATATTTTTTAAAAATTCCTCAGCGTTGTCGGCATAATATTCGGCAATTTGGGCAGATTTTTCAATGTCACCAACAGACTGACTGATTGGCATTCCCATTTCTAAGCTAATCAAGGTTGCAAAGGCGTCCCGCTCCTGGCGTAAAATCAAAGCTAACTTATGCATCAGGGTTTTTCTTTGAGAAAATGAGCTTTTCTTCCAGCTTTCAAAGGCATTTTTGGATTTGTGTAGAGCGGTTTGAACTTGCTCGTCACTAAATTCTGGCACTGTGGCTAAAACTTGTTCGTCGGTTGGGTTTGTTGAGATTAAGGACATAATTAAACTAATTTACACTTTAAAAAAATAGTAAAGCAAGATAAAAATCACAGCTGGAATACCAATCCACAAAGTCGCTAACCAAAGTGATTTAAAAGAGGCTTGAACAAAGGCTATAAATTCATCCATAAAATAAACAATTAATTTTTGATTGCCGTAAAAGCAATTTCTACTTGGGCATTTTTAGGCAAACTGGCAACTCCAATTGTGGCTCTTGCTGGTTTGTGATCACCAAAAAATTCTTCATAAACTGTATTTATTCTAGCAAAATTTTGATCCAAATTTACCACAAAAATCTCAGATTTTACTACATCCGAAAGAGTGAAATCCGCTTCGTATAAAATAGCTTTTAGATTTTTAAGAACTTGCAAAACTTCTATTTCTAGGGATTCTTGAGTTAAATTTCCAGTTTCAGGATCGAGTGCAATCTGCCCAGAAGTGTATAAAATTTGAGAATCACCAATATTTGTTAAAATCGCCTGTGAATAAGGTCCAATAGCTTTGGGAGCTTTTTCGGTGTGAATAATTTGAGACATAAAATACAAAAATAAATCTTAAATTCTGATAACTTTTCAATCCAATTCCCTTTGCCTTTTTCGGTCAAATAATCCACTTCAATCAATTTAAAGACTCGCTATAAAGTATTTCAAAATTAGAGACCCCCCCTTTTGAAAATCGGCTGTCAAAACTAATACTATTAAGTGGTAATTTATGGTTTCAGCAATTTTTCAAACCTGATTCTTCTGGCAATCACTAGCGTTTTATTAACAACCTATTTTTTCTTGGTAAATTTATAGCTAACAAGCTCAATAAAAAGCATTGGAAATATATCTTGTTGATTAACTTTGTTTTTGTTTTGTTGGATTTTGTTTTTATCATCTTTGCCAGATTTATTGTATTGGCATTTTTGATTAAGGATTAGACCTGAGGATTGAATGTCTTAGTTGAGTTTTTTCCCTATATTATCAAGTCTGGTTTTTTAGATCTTCATTTTCCTGCTCAAGTTTATTTAGTTTTACATCTTGATTGTCGTTCGTTTTTTCAATCAAATCTAATCTGACTTTGATTTCAGTAATTTGCCCCAAGAAAGATTCTTTGAAGGATTCTAGGTCTATACTTAATCCTGTAGAACCATTAACTTTGTCACTTTTACCTAGTGAGTCTAGTTGTATTTGCTGATCTTGAACGGTTTGTACTAAATATCCAACTACAGAGTTATAATCTACAGCCTTTCCACCTTGTGAAACCTTTATCTGATCACCAGATTTGATAGCCTCTAAGTTTTTGATGTATTCAAATCCTGAACCTTCGACCAACCTTACGCCAGTTACATTTTCAGTAGCTTTGTTGGTGTTTTCTCCGTTTTGAACTTGGTCTCCAATTTGCTTTAAAATGGCACTATCAGAGCTTTTTAGATTTTCGATTTCTTTGTTTAGATCTTTGATTTGATCTTGTTGGGTTTTGAAACCTTTTTGAACTTGATCTACCAAATCTTGGTTCACGCTGTTGAACTGTTTGCTACTGGTTAAGTTTTTGATTACAGCTTCTTTGACTTCAGTTGAGGTATCTACAAAGCTTTCGGCTGTATTCATACTAAGAGCGTCGGAATCATCTGTAAAAATCGAAGATAGATCAAAATTTAGTGGTGCCTGCCAATATCCAGGTTCTACAAAAACGGTAACCATATCATCAGGGGTAGCGTCAGCAAGGGCTTTACCAACCACCCGACCAGAAGTGATCGCTTTAGCTCCATAACCTACTTTGGTACTAGAAACCGTGATTTGATCCCCGGCTTTTATTTCGCCATTTTCGGTAGTAATTTTCACCGGTACTCTACCTGTGAGTGCTATTGGCACGGGTTTTCCTTGACCATCAGCTTCACCTAAAACTTGACCTGGCTTGGTGGACACAACTCCGATAATGTTTTCACGTTTAGAATTTTCAGACTTTTCAACCTGAGAAACCCCTTCACCGCTTAAACTAACCAAATCACCAGCATTTATAGAATAATCTTGGAACTAGACTAGTTAGCAAACACTAACTAAACTAATTTCTATGATATACAGACAAAGATTAAGCAATTACAATTTAAAAAAAATAATTCATCATTTTTGTGTAGATATAGACGCTAC
>JBIKIW010000009.1:0-45475 GCA_044361365.1 Limisphaerales bacterium
AATTAGAAGAAGAATTGTTTGAATACTGTTGCTATTACAATCATATCAGAAGGCATCAAGGAATAGACAACATGACTCCTTATCAAAAGCTCAATTCTGTCACTGAATAATTTGACATATACAAGGATGACTTAGAGGGTTTTGTTAGTTCAATAAACATAAAAACTTACCTTATTCATGTGAGAACCAAAGCCTTTGTTGTTGGAACTGCTTATCAAAGGGATTCTATATTAACCCTACTATTAAATAACAGGAAGTGGTTTTTTTATTTAAAACTAATTTGATTTAAGAATTCTTTTCCACAATCTTGAACATTCTGATTTCTACTTTTTGGTGAAGAGCAGTCAACAAATTTTACTCCAGCTCCAAAAGTTGTGTCAAAACCTCCTAAAACTACAGCAAAAAAAGCCGTAAAAATTAGAATTATAACACTCCATCTTAAGATGTAATCAAATTTTGGCCACTCTACCTTTCTAAGCTCGTCAATCGTGCTTGCTAAAAATCCCCTTGTTTTTTGGGTTTTATTTTCTTTAGGAAGATCGTCTGAAGTTGGAGGAATTATTTTCTCTTTGTTTTGAGAATTATCGATAATTTCGGTATCTACTAAGTTTTTTTTCTTACTGGTACTGATAGCCATATTTTATATACAAAAAGACCTAACATGCCAAAACTTGTCAAGAAATGGTTTAGTTTCAAGGCTTCTTTTGATATTTTTACATGACTCGCCTAGTTTTTTTTAGACAAATCTGGAAAGCTTATTTCGTTTCCTACTTAGTTAAATTAGCCAAAAAAGGTAACAGTACCAGCTTCCCTGGGCTTGCCATCGAAAAACGTTATCCAGGACTTCTAAAAGACCTAACTCAAGACTTTGAAAAAGTTATTTTAATCAGTGGAACCAATGGTAAAACTACAACTAGAGCCATTATCAATCATTTTTACCAGGCTCAAAATATTCCCATTTGCAGTAATCTAGGTGGTGCAAATTTAGTTCGTGGAATTGCCACAAGTTTGCTTTTAAATCGTGATTTTTGGGGTAAACCAAAGTCTAAAATTGGAGTATTTGAAATAGAAGAAGCTAGTCTGCCAATTATTACCAAATATATCAAAACGGATACCTTAATTTTAACCAACCTTTTTAGAGATCAATTAGATGCATATGGGGAAATTGACACGACTTTAGATTATTTTAGAAAGAGTTTGATTAACCTAAAATTCCCCTTCAAAAACCAACTTACAAATTCCGACAAAGATCAAAAATTTGAACTTCCAGAACTTATTATTAATGGAGAAGATGGAAATTTAGTTGATTTGGTAAGTGAATTTGGAGTAATTCCAAAAACTTTTGCTCTCGACATAAAAAATGATCAAAAACCTCGCTACGAATCCAAATTTAAAGCTAAAAACCTGAACAAAATTACAGCCGTTGCAAAAGATATTACCCAAAATAACCTAGAAACTACATTTGAGATAAAACTTTTTGATGAAACTGAAACCATAAAAACCCAATTACCAGGAACATATAATATTTATAATATTTTAGCAGCTTATTTAGCAACTAAATCTACTTTTAAAGAGAAAATTCAATCTTCTTTGGTTGCTAGTTTTAAACCAGCATTTGGTAGGGGTGAAAAAATTACCATAGAAAACCAGTTAATACATCTTTTTTTGGTCAAAAATCCTGCCGGAATGGATCAAGTTTTAAACTTAATCAAAGACAATTTTAAAGATGACCCTGTAAACTTAGCTATTTGCATTAATGATAATATTGCTGATGGAAAAGATATTTCTTGGTTATGGGATGCCAGCCTAGAAAGCTTTATCAAGTCTCAAAAGATAGGAGAAATTTATACCGCTGGAACTAGAGGGTTGGATATGCTTTTACGTTTGGAATATAGTGGTTTGCAGGTGGAAAATTCTCAAAATAAAGAGACTTTTTCTGGCTTACTTGAGCAAATTCAGGATTCTAAAAAAGAATTTTTGGTTTTGTGTAACTACACTGCTCTTTTGGAACTTAGAAAACTTTTAGCAACCAAAACTAATCTTAAAGATATAAACGAAGCCGGTAATTAACTATGGATTTTAAAGATCAAAACGTTCTAATTAGCGGAGGAACTAGTGGTCTTGGCAAAAGAATTTAGAAACAGAAAAGCTAGGGTTTACCCAGGAGGGATGAAAACTAACTTGTTTGTATCCGCTGAAGATAAGCGCGACACAAATAATTTTAGCAAACCTGAGGATATGGCAAAATTTTTATTTTCTAATTTAGCAAATAGTTATATTTTTGATCTAAACCCATTAGTAACGAGCAGATGGAAGTAAGAGTGTTTTTATTGATAAATAAAGGTAAATTTCGTGCTTTAAAATAATTTGCGGATTCTTTCTTGACAAAACTAAAGCCTTTGTATAAACCAGCTTGTCTTTACTTTAAGTACCATTTTTGGATATCTTAATTTAAAGATTTTTTTCAACCATAGTTTTGTATTTTTATGTCTCTTGCTTTCTTACCCGGCTTTCTTCCAGGCTTCTTACCTGGCTTCTTACCTGGCATTTTTCCAGGTCGTGCAAGCTTTGAAGTTTTACCAACTGCACTAATGTTAGTTTTAGGGCTTTCTCTAGTAACTTTTGGATTTATCAAAGGTTTCAGTAAAAAAAGTTAACTAGGATTAATCCAGTTAAAATTTCCCGCCTCTTCGGCGGGTTTTTATTTGTATAATATTTATTGTATAGGATCGTAAGCTCCGATTTGGTCTTGATAGTTTCCGCGATCATTTTTTACTAGGTAGCTACTAGATGAGCTTGAAAAGGTAGCTTGTATAGATGAAACTGAGTAGCTGCTTGATTTGTCAACTTCAGCTTGTTGTAAGTTTGATACCAATTTTTCATCTTTTTGAATAGAATTTATTTCAGATTTAGAGCTAGCTGTAGTATTGATTACCGAATCACGGGGTAAAGATTTAGAGCCATACTCTCTACTGGGTTGAACATTGTTAAAATTTGGTATAATTATATTAAACAAAATAAAAATAAACAAGATTAAAATTAATATAGCCCCCAAAATAAAAAGAAATATTTTAACTAAATTTTCAGGTTGGTTTCTTGACATAGAGCTTATTAAACTTGCATTTTGTAATGCATAAAGCCTGAGCGGTTTAAAAGTTGTAGTCAATATGAGTTCAAAATATATAGTTATCGATACTGAAACAACAGGATTATCTCCAAGTAAAAACGGGCTAACTCAATTAGCTGCTATTTGTTTAGATGAAAAACTAGATATAATTGATACTTTTTGTAGTGACGTTTGTCCGGGGTTGGGGGTTGATATATCTTTGCAGGCATTGGAGATTACCGGTTTTAGTATGGAAAGGATTTCTAAAGGAAAAAGTTATAAAAAAGTAAGTACGGAGTTTTTGAAATTTTTGGAAAAAAACTTTAGTGAAAAACCAATTGCCATAGGTCAATTTTATCCATTTGATTTTGCTGTTTTGGAAAATGTTTTTAACTCCAATATTGACGGCAAAAAGATCTTAGAAAAGTGGCTAACCAATGATTTTATAGACACAAAAGCCATAGCTCATTTTCTAAATTTAAAAGCTCGAATGGAAGGTAGGGCAATCCCGTTTATTTCTACTAGTTTATCCAATCCAGAAGGACTTCGAAAAATTTTAAACTTGTCCAAAGACTTATTGACACACGATGCCTTAGGAGATATTTTAGCCACTCGTGAAGCTTTGATCAAAATGCTCAGTTATCTCCCTTAGAAGAACTTTCGTCTTTTAATACTGGCATTTGTTCTTTCCAAAATATCATAAGTGGGAAAAAAATAGCTGTTAAAAATAAACCAATTCCTGGATTTACAGCTAAAGCTACCAAGTGAAGCAAAGATAATCCGAGACGAGTACGTACAAATCCAGTTGATTTGGTCCACAAGCTCTTTTCTTGAAAAAGTAAAAAACAAACTAAGCCTAGAATAAATAAATTTAAAATAAAAACCCCACTTTGAGCGATTTCTCTATTAGATATTTGGTTGAAATTCTCAAAAAACAAACCAGATATTCCATAAGAAAAAAGCAAACCAATAAGACTTAAGTAGAAAAAATCTTCAGGATCTGGGTCAGTGTCGTTTATTAGAAAAGAAAGCCCTATTCTCAAACTATTAAATAGCCCAAAGAGTGGAAAAATAATTTTAAGGGCAAAAAGAAAGTCGCTTTGATTAGGTCTGGAAATTATACAACCATATGAGTTACAAATATTAAAATATGTTATTCTTATAGCTAAAACACCAATAACTATCAGAAAAATAATTTCTAGCCACTTTAAAATATAGTTTAGATTTTTTTTGTTAAAATTTTTTGTATTAAACATTGATAACCAAATGGCTAAACTCTTTGGTTTTATCTTGTCAAGAAATCTTATTTTGTGGACAAATTTTAGGATGACTAAATCAAAAAATAATCTCAATATAGGAGTTCTTTTAGCGGCTGGAAGAGGGGAAAGATTAAGACCCATTACAGATACAACCCCAAAGCCTTTAGTAAAAGTTTTTCAAGCAACTCTGCTAGAACAGAATTTAAAAGCATTGTCGCCTTTCTGCGATTCTTTTGTGATCGTAGTAGGCTGGCTAGGAGAAAAAATTATTGAACAGATTGGTTCTGAATTTGAAGGTAAAAAAGTAACTTACGCTTGGCAAAAAAATCCTAAAGCTGGAACTTTAGACGCCCTGAGAACTGCTTGCCTAGAAATAGATAAAAACCATTCTAACTATAATTGTATTGTGGCTAATAGTGACGAACTACGAGGTAGCAAATTTTATCAAAAACTATCAATACACCTACAAAAACAGCCCAACAAAACAGCCTTAGCAGTTAAAAAAGAAACGAATAAAGATAAATTAAGCCAATTTGGAGTAGTTTTAAAAAATGAAAATGGAGAATTTGGTCAGATTATTGAAAAACCAGAAACTTTTGTATCAGATTTAATTAACATTGGTTTATACTATTTTCCAGCTAAAATATTGGCTCAAATTCCAAAAAACAAGATTTCTGAAACCAAAGAAGAGTACATCTTGGATTTGCTAACTTTAGCTTCTAGTGATGGGGTTTTTTTACTAGAGTCCGATGATTCTTATCTTACAATTACTTCACCAGGAGATCTAGCAAAAGCCGAATTAAAATAAAATCTATAAAGTCAAGTTTGAAAATCGACCCTAACAACAAATGTTTTAATAGTTAGCTTCTAGCTTATAAGGGGGTATTTTTGTAGGTGAAAAGGTTTTGTGAAAACTTGAAGTTTATTAAAACCCTAGGTAACTTAGTGACAGCTAATCTTATTAGGGATCAACTAGCAATTTGTAACTCAGGTTAGATAAAATAAACTAAATGAGCTATATAATTGGTAGCTAGTTAACTTGAGTAGAATAAGGTTGCCCACTTTGAATCATTTCTTGAACTTTAAAATGATCTCCCAAATTCAAATTATTAGTTTTAACAAATCCTGAATTTACCTCCAAAACATACTTGGCAGGAAAATTCGAAGAATATCGTTTATCTTGATTTAGAGGTTCTGTGTTTTCACTTATGGATATAACCTTTCCACCTTGATCCAAGAAAATAATATCTAAAGGAATATAAGTATTTTCCATCCAAAAAGTTCTAACAGAGCTTTCTTCAAAAATAAAAAGCATTGCACATTCTGGACACAAAGTTTGTCTATTCATAAGGCCTTTTGCTCTTTTTTCTGAAGAATCTGCAATTTCGATATAGTCTAATTTGGGATTATGAACTTTACCTGTAGAGGATATTGCAGCTTGACCTGTAGTTTTTTGGGTCAATGAAACCATATATCCAGAAAACGCTACTGTTATTAAAAACAAGAAAGTTAAACCAACAATTATAAAATATTTGAAGGTTTTTGTTTTCGTCATAACTTAATATACTTTTCAGAATTATAACATTTTGCCTTACCATACACACAGCCAAGTCCATTTTTTTCTAAAGAGTCTGAAAGTAACATAAAATGAAGGTGTATTCCACATGGGTAGGGAGATGTATATCCCGTACAACCCATTTGTCCAACTTGCTGACCTTTGGCGACTTTTTGTCCAATTATAAGAGTTGGTTTGTATTGTAAGTGGGCATAGAGTGAGTAAACGATCTGCCCTGAAGGGATTTGGTTCTTGATTACAATATAATTTCCGAACCCTCCGCTACAACCAAAACCTATACAACCTTTCATCTCAGGGCCAACTCTTGTCACCTCGCCATCTCCAATTGAAGTTATCGGTGAACCCATGTCGTTAGCAATATCAACCCCATCATGGCCACAATGAAAAGGCTGGGTTAAATATCCAGTTGCAGGACTTCCAAAATATCCTTGAGGAATGTTCAAAGGTGTTTTTTCTTCAAAAGGACATTCTGTTGTGTAATTTGTATCTCGATAATTTTGCGACCTCTGATCTTGTAATTCTGCCAAATAATCACCTTTTAGAGTATCTAACTGACCTTCTAATTGAGATTTTTGTTCTGTAATAGATTTTAATAAACTTTGGTAGCGAGATTCTTCACCGTTGGTTTCATCAAGTAAATATTTTAAACCTGACTGTTCACTACGAAATAAAGCTCGGGTAGATTCTAATTCAGTTTTTAACTCTTCATTTTTTTCTTTAGTTTTCTTTAAAGACTTGTTTGCCTCATCAACTTCTTTCTTTTTGGCATCAATTTTTTCTTCAACACTAGAAATACTATAAATTTGCCCGATAATTGTACCTAAATTTTTACCTGAAAAAAGGATACTTATTGGTTTTTTAAGTTGGCGATTTTGAATCTCTAAAACTAATTCAGATAATTCCTTGTTTAATCTATCAATTTTATCTTGATTATCCTTGATCTGTTTATCTAGCTGACCAATTACTAATCGTGTGTCTAAAATCAATTTATCAATTTGATTAATAGCTTCTTGTTTCTTACTAACTTGCCCAGATAAAGTTTGACTTTGTTGACCACTGTCCTCGGATTCTTGGCTAATTTTTTTGATATCTGAAGAAATTCTATCTATCTCCTTTTGCACCTGACTGTTTTGTAACTCATAATTAGTTTGAGTTTTTTCAGTATTTGTATTAGCTAAAGCACGTGTAGAACTTAACCCGAAAACCAGAGTAAAGATTATTAAAAAAGATATTAAATTTTTTTGTTTTTGAAGTGTAAGAAAATACATTTTTCTCAGTATATCTCTAAATTTTAAGCTGGTCAAAAGCTAAAAATGCGATTCTATATAAGAACCTCTTTAATATTTACTGTAATCTTAAATTTAACTTCTAAAATTACAAATACTGGCTTCAAAAAATGCTCAATTCAATTCTTATTTAGCTAAAACAGTTGTAATTTCTTCATCTTAAATAGGTTTTAAAACCAAGATCGAGATTAAAAGATTAAAACCAGGTTATAAAAATCACTCAAACCTGACTTACAATTAAACTCAAAATTAAATTATCAAAAATTTCCCATATTTTAATTTCTAATTACTTTCTAAAGTTACTTCATGCTTTGACAAACAAAAACTTTGGCTTAAAATTTAAACAGTATGCCCCAAGATACTTTTGATCTTCATCAAGAAGAGTTAGATTATTTACAAAAATTAGGCTTTGCAACTAACTTTCTAAACTCCTCAGCTAATAATTTGGAAGAAATTTGGGAAAAAGCGATGGAAATTAAAACTCAAAAAGAAAATTTAAATTATCCAATAGATGGCTTAGTTATAAAATTAAATGATAACAATTTAATTCAAAAATTAGGAGTGGTGGGGAAAACTCCAAGAGGTTGGGCAGCTGTCAAATTTGCTGCCCAAGAGGTTACTACAAAAATTTGGCAAGTAGCTTGGCAAGTAGGTAGGACTGGCAAAATAACCCCAGTTGCTGAGCTAGAGCCTGTTGAATTAAATGGAACTTTGGTAAAACGAGCTACGCTTCATAACTATAAAGAATTTTTGGAAGATAATTTAGCCAAAAATGATACCTTAGTAATTCGTAAAGCTGGGGAAATTATCCCAGAGGTGATTAAAGTTTTGGAAAATCTTAAACCCGAAAATCCGGAGTTTTTTGCAGCCCCAAAAATCTGTCCATCTTGCTCAAGTGAACTAAAACTTTCTGGTACCGAAGTCGATTTAGTTTGTTTAAATTCTGAGAACTGCCCCAATCAAATTCTTGGGAGATTAACTTATTACACTCAAAGGAATTTAGCTTCAATAACAGGGTTATCTGATAAAATTTTAGAAAAGTTTTGTGATTTATATGGAGTTAAAGATGTTCCAGATTTATATAAACTTCCCTACGATAAAATCCGTGAATTAGAAGGTTTTGGAGAGAAATCAGTAGAAAATATTCAAAAATCAGTAGAAAAAGCCAGTCAAATTCCTGCCCATAAATTTTTAGCTGGGTTGGCAGTTGAAGGGGTTGGAATAGAGGGGGCTAGATTAATTGTGGATTATTTGTTTTTGAGAGCGTAAATTGCAGGTAATCGAACTGAACTTGATTATTCTAAAAACATAAAGCTAAGCCAATTGCTCTTTAGCGGCAACATTTGCGAAAAGTGAAAATGTAAAATAAAATTTATACATAAATAAAAACAAAAAATGGTTTTAGATTCGAATAATCTACCTCAAGCTGATCCAATAAATCAAATTGGAACCGCTCCCCAAAAACCTTCTTCAGCTGAAACTTCAAATTCTTTAGGCTTACATTCATCTGTTAGTTATCTTAATCCTAATGAAATTAAGGGACCTCAAATAAATTTTTTAAAAAGACGAAAAGATAGTAAAGAATCTTTTTTATTTCAACCTAATGTTAAGAGGTTTTTGGTAGTTTTTTTGATTGTTTCCATGGTAGGGGCAGGAAGTTATTTTTTAACCAACCTAATCAATCGCAACCTAAATAAAGCCTCGGCCTCTGAAGTTAATCAAGCCATTTTAGACAAGTCTTTTGGGCAGTCTGGAATCTTAAGCTTACCTGAAAATTTTGATCTTAATTTAATCAAGGTTAAAGAGCAAGATGATGATTCTTTACTAAATTTGTTAGAAGGAAAAAACAAACAAGATTCAAATCAAACAGTAGCTTTATATAAAACTAAAGAAAACGGACAACCTGACGAGGCTTTTTCTGATAAGGGCTTACTCACCTTTGATTTTCCTCAAGTTAAAGGCATTGATTTAGATACTGATAAAGATTTTGTGTATGCCTTAAGCAGTGTTGATAGTTGTAAAATTGAAGTAAACGATACTAGTTGCACGGGCGTAGATTTATTAATAACCAAAAACTATTTGATAGATGGTAAATCTGACCCAGTATTTGGTGAGAATGGAGCTTTGAGAGTAAATTTATCTGAAAATTCAAAGCTAGCTAATCTTTCTCAAAAAGCTGACAACCCTCTAAAAATAAAAGTTTTAAGTAATGGTGAAATTGTAGTACTCTCAGACTATAACTACCAAAACAGTGGTGAATTTAAAGTTGGTGTAGCTCTGGCAAAATTTGATAACAAAGGAAAACCGGTTAAAACCTTTGGTAGTAATGGTGTATTTTATATAAACCCTTTAACTCTTCCAAATTTTTTAAAAACTGATTCAATATTTAAACCATCTGATTTAAAACTCAAGGAAAGAAATAATTTATCAATAGAATTACAGGTTGATAAAAATAGCTTTGTAGAAATTTCGTTAGATCCAGATGGGACAATGCTTAAAAATTCTATCAATAATGAAAATATTTATATCTTAAAGCCTGACTTTGAATCCAAAGAATTTTCTCCAATCCAAATTTCTAGCCAAAGAATTAAAAGTGGAAAGGTTATTTTTTATGGAATTTGTAAGCCTAAAAATACTGACACAAAAGTTTTTTGTTTATTGGTTTATAACTCTCAGGGTATTTTAGATAATTCTTTTGCAAGTGAAACTAAAAATATTTTAATTCTTAATTTTCCTCAAAGCACTGATCTAAACTTTGAGCAGATTTTGGACGATACCATCTCCAACCAATTCCTAATAAACCTAAAAATTAGTAAGCAAGATTCAACTCAAAACTTTACTGAAGTGGTTTTAATAAAAGAAAATGGCACTCTAAATACTAATTTTGTAGAAGGTGGAAAATGGCGTAGAAATTCGAACTTAGAAAGTAAACTCATTGATTCTAAAGGAAGAATTTTAATATCTGAAAATAGAAATTTGTATCGACTGCAAAAGCCTTTATTTATAGATCCAGTGGTGAATAAAATTGAGCCAGAAAGTGGAAATATTGATGGTGGTCTAGAAGTTACTGTTACCGGAGATAACTTTTTTAAAAACCCTGAAAACCCTAAAATTACTTCTTTAAATCAGGTTTTACTGGCTAATAACAAAGACACAAGAATTGATAATCTTCAACAAATTAGAGATAAAGATGGAAACACTTTTTATATTGGGAGTTTTCGCTCTAGTTTAAAAATTGACTCTCAAACGATTCTATCAGAAAAAGATTTTACAGATACTTTTGTGGCTAAGGTTTCCAAAGAAAATAAAATAATTTGGCTAAATTTGATCGGTGGAGAAACAGGAGATGATACTCCCAAAAAAATCTATTTAGATAGAGAAAATAATTTGCTAATCCTTTTAGAGAGCAATTCTAAGCTAAACTATTTTGGAGGCATTAAGATACCTGAAATTGGCAAAAACAACCTCAGTCTTGTTAAATATAAAACCTCAGGAGAGTTGGCCTGGATAAACAATTTTAGCTCTAGCGAAAAAATAAACTCGCTGTCCGAAATTTTGGAAAGCGACCAAGGCTATATTATTGCAGGAAATTACAAAGCTGACTTAAACAATAATCTTAATCCATTGAATAATCCGAATACAACTGCGTTTGTAGCTAGTTTAACAAAGTCCAATGGAAAATTAAATTGGGTTAAAGAATTACCCAGTAAAGCCTATTCTAAAATTTCTAAAATCACTCTTTTTGGGGAAAATATACTTACTTGGGGGGAGTTTTCTGAAAATATTTTAGATCAAATTGGATTTGGTTTGCAAGATATTTTTTATATCAAAATTAACCAGCAAGATTCAGCTGTTACAACTAATATCTTAGGAGGAAAAGGCAGCGATAATATAGACGATATAGCTTTTTCTAAAACTAAAAAAATATTTTATTTATCCGGAACCTCTGAGACTGAATTTAGCTCTATAACTGCTTTTGATATAGATGCAAAGCCAATTTGGAGGACTCCAGGCAGAGGTAAAATTTATTTAGATCAGGAAGATAATTTAATTTTAGTAGGAAACTTTGAAAAAGAACTGGAAGTCTCTAATCAAAAAGTTACCATCCCTGATGGGTCTGGTGTTT
The DNA here is from genome assembly GCA_044361365.1 of Limisphaerales bacterium. Taxonomy (GTDB): domain Bacteria; phylum Patescibacteriota; class JACMRA01; order JACMRA01; family JACMRA01; genus JBIKIW01. The sequence continues at coordinate 11,354 of JBIKIW010000009.1, forward strand.
TTATTGCTAAAATCAACTTCGAGGGCAACCTTATCTGGCTCAAAAACTTCTCGGGTAGTGATGAAAATTCTTTTTTAGATTTGTACATAAATGCTCAAAATGAAATCTATTTTACAGGGAATTTTACAGGAATTTCTAAATTTGAAGACAAAGCTTTAACAGCTATAGGCAAAGATTCATTTTTAGTTAAACTATCTCCCATAGGAAAAATAGCTTGGCTAAAACACTCAGGCTCTAAGGGAATAAATAAGTTTAATTTCTTAAAAAACAACAACTCAGAGCCTAACCTAAAATTAATTTTGTCTGCGACTGAAAATACTATTTTAGATGATCAAAAAATAGAAAATGCAGATTTTTCACAAGTAGTTTTAGTTAATTTGGAAGAAAAAGACATTCAAGTTTTTTTAGGTGATGTGTTAGTCCCATCAGTTTCAATAATCAGTCCAAATAAAATGATTATTACAACACCAAAATCTGAACAAGGCAAAAAGGATTTAAAAATAATAGCTTACGATGGTTCCCAAATAATTATTACACAAGCCTTTGAATACACTACAGGAATAGAGATAAAAACGGAAGGTAATAAAACAAAGCCTATTTCAGGTAAAACCCCAGTTATTATATAGAACCCATTTGAAAACTAATCTCAGCAAAAAGCCATTAAATAGTTTTTCCCTGACAAGATACCATAGTAGCAAGTTTGGACTTGTTCCAAACGACATTTGGGGCATGAAGGGGAATGTCCGAGGGACAAGGTTTATGGAACTTTAAAGTGACGATAAAAACCACAGTCCCGTTGGGACAGCTCCCTTATCAGGGAGCAACTGGCACTCCTTGTTTAATTTTAGGCAAAAGAAATCAAACGGGTTCTATAAACTAAATTAAAAAAAATTCAAGAGTAGAATACAATTTTTAAGTACTTATATTTAGGACACTCGCTAAGATTAGCTGGCGATATAATTTGCCAATAACTCTTGACTAGATAGACTCATAAAAGTTGGCTAAAATTAATAATAAATATTATGATTTCACTTTCCCATCTTTTAGAAAACCCACAGTTGTATCGTCAAAATTTGAGTGATCGTTTTAAAGACCCAAATTTGGTGGATCAAATTCAAAAAATTTATGAAATTTGGAAAGAATCTCAAAAAAAACTAGACCTAGTGCGACAGCAAAAAAACGAATTTAATAAACTAGTAATTAGTCTAAAAGGTGAAGAAAAAATGGCTAAGATTAGTGAGATGAAAGCAGTTTCAGAAAGTATCAAAATTTTGGAAGGTGAAACTAAAGAACTTAAAGAAAGTTTAGACAATTTAATCCTAAAAATTCCTACACCTTTATCAGACAATACACCTGTTGGTAAATCTGATTTAGACAATCCAGTATTGCAAAATTTTGGGCAAAAACCTGGCTTTAATTTTACTCCAAAACCATATTGGGAGCTAGAAGTTTATAAAAAATTTGTCTCTCAAGAAGACGGCGTAAAAGCTGTAGGAAGTCGTGGTTATTATTTGCATGGAGATGTAGCTTTGTTTCAAAAAGTTTTGTTTGATTATGCCTTAGAAGTAGTTTTGAAGCATGGATTTGAACTTTTTTATGTGCCTCTGATGCTTAATGAAAAGGTGCTTACAGGCACAGGACACATTCCAGATTTTGATGGGCAAATGTACGAAACTAAAATTGATGAGGATAGATCATATTACTTAATTGGATCTTCAGAGCCAAGTATTATGGGGTACTTTATGGATAAAAATTTGGGAGAAATAATAAAACCTGTTTTGGCGACCTGTTGGAGTACTTGTTTTAGAAAAGAAGCTGGAAGTTATGGAAAAGATCAGCAAGGAATTTTGCGAGTTCACCAATTTGAAAAAGTAGAAATGGTAGCTATTGCTCAACCTGATCAAATAGAAACTTTGTTCTCTAAATTCAGAACTATCGTAGAAGAAATTTACTCAGGACTTGGAATTTGCTATCAATCTGTAGAGGTTTGTAGTGGGGATTTGCCGCCCAAACACACTCGCCAAATTGACTACGAAGCGTGGTTTCCAGCAGTAGATAAATTCCGTGAAATTTGTAGCAATGGAAATGCAGCCGACTATCAAAACCGTGGTTTACGAGTGAGTTACAAAGATCATCTTGGAAACTCTCAAACACCTTTTGGACTAAACTGTACCGCTATTACTTTCCGTACTGGATTAGCTATTATGGAGCAATTTCAAACTGAAGATGGTAGGGTAAAGTTGCCTGAAGTTTTAAAGACTAAAATGGGCAAAGAGTTTTTGGGTTAGGTTTGGTAGTATTTATCCACTCTTTGTATTGTTTTTAGGGTTACTCTTGATTTTTATTTCTTCCATAAGCTCACAACGCCTACTGTTTAATAATCGAATCTTTTTAACTAATAATACTGTTTGATTAGTGATTAGTCTTTTTTTGTTTTTATCAGTGTTGTTTTTACTTGGTTCTTCTTCAATAGCTTCTCTTAACTCTTTGATGTATGATTCTTTTTCAATTAGAAGATTTTTTAACTCCAGTATAGGGTTCACTTCTACCAATTTTGTTCGTCTATTATGTAAAATATGTCTTTCAATGGTCATTTTAATTTTCAGGTGAATTTATCTGAGGTAATTTCAGATTATTTTTATCTAAATAATTTACAAAAGGCCTAACTTCCAGACTAACAGCTGTTCTAAATTTTGGTTTGGGGTATTTTAAAGAAAAAAACCTTTCCTCGCCTGCCTTGAGATATTCCAGCTGATACTGTCCGACTCCAACCACTCTATCCCTACGATCGCGAATTAAATAAAGCACATTTAGCTTTTTAATATCTACTAAATCGTTATTTTTTACATATGCTGAAATTGTTAAATCAGTGGAATTGGGGTCAGAAAGAACTGTAGGATTTCGAACGTCTAAGCTAACTTTGCTGGCAAGATTGATACTGTAAGGATTGAATAAAACAGGCCTTGATTCATCTTCTATTGTAGATACAATTAATCTATCCGCCTTATCGTTCCCAGTAGAGGCTACTATATATTTAAACTCCTCAGGCAAAAGGTAGCTACTTTCAATTTTGTTTTCAATAACCGAACCCTGTTTGTCTAAAACTTGCAGCCTGTAGGTAAATGGGAAGTATCCAATCAAAGGGTTCTGACGATTATTAATAGTCGTGTACAGCACAGTTTCATTATTAGCTAATGGAACATTTTGCGATCTATCGATACCAAATTCATTTTCTTGAATTAGTTTTTGTAAAACTATGGATTTGTTTTGTAATTTATTTGGATTTAGATCCACGTTTGCCCAAACAGTAGAACCAATCTGACCCAAAAAATAAATTGGAGCCAAAAGAACTAAACAGATTCCCAAAAAAATAAGAATTTTTCTTCTTACTCCACCTTGAAAGTAAAGTAGAAAAGATTGCAACCAATTGTTTATTCCTGAGCTTCCCATTAATCAATTCTAATCTGATTTTGTGGTTTTGCCAAGAGTGCTAATTTCAAAAAACTTAAACACGAGTGTTCAAAAATTGCCCTATTATACCCAAACTCAGACCAAAATACACATTCAAATCCTACAAAACTCATTTCATTCAAACAGTTGTAGTCTTTTCATTGTGCATTTTGACTTAGGTTTGGGTGTAATTGTTAATTTTTATTTAGTTCACTCTACCACCTTTCAAAAAATCTATTCGACCTTCAAAAAATTGCCCCAGTCCGGAAACTCCAAGTTTAATCTGAGCCATTCTATCTATTCCAAAGCCAAAAGCCAAGCCTCCCCACTCATTTGGATCAAGACCCATATTTCGGATAACAGTTGGGTGTAAAAGTCCAGAACCACCAGCTTCAATCCACTCTTGTCCTTCGAGCCTATTTCCTTTTTGATTTTTAAAAGGGTTACTCATATCAACTTCCATGCTAGGAATTGTGTAAGGAAAATAACTTGGTCGGAGTCTGATTTGTAAACTAGAATCATTAAAAAATTGACTAAAAAAATTCTGGGCTAGGGTTTTTAATTGAGCTAAAGAAACATTACGATCAATCAACAAGCACTCAATTTGGTGAAACATAATATCGTGAGTGGCATCAATGTTTTCATTGCGAAAAACTTTGCCTGGCATAATTACCCTAAAAGGCGGTTTATGTGATTTGGCATATGGAATATCAATACTAGTTGTATGAGTTCTCAAAACATAATTTTCCCCAATCGCATCTTTCTCTTGTAAAAAGAAAGTATCTTGCATTGCTCTAGCAGGGTGATAATCAGGCATATTTAAACCTGTAAAATTATCTTTTTGCTCGGCAATCAATGGACCATCAGCAACATCAAATCCCATTTTTTGGAAAATCTCTACAATCTCTTTGGTAACCTGAGTAATTGGATGTAATTTAGTGTTATTAACAGCTTCTTTTGAGGAGTAAAAAGAAGGATCAAAGTCCATAAAATTATCTTTTTCTTGCTCTAGTTGGATTTCTTGAATTCGTTTATCAGCGGCTTCTTGAAGTTGAATTCTAAGCTGGTTTAATTCTTGTCCTAAAAGTTTTTTGGTATCTTTATCAGCGATTTTTAGCTTTTCTTTAATCTCCAAGAAAGCCCCAGAATTGTTCAAATTTTGTCGCACTTCCAGACAGGCGTTTATGGTTTGTAGATTTTCAAATTCTTTGGCAAAAAGATTGGTCATATTTTCAAATCAAATAGTAAATTTCAGATTAGTCAAAGTTAAGCCAAGTCTAATATTCCCAGAACTATACAAAAATTAATTTAATTGTGTGCTAACTTAAATAAAATTACCTTCCTTAGAAATCAATAATCCCAGAATTATTTGTGCTTTAATCTACCTAAAAATACCTATTTTATGCAACATTAATTAAACAAAAAGATTCTTTAGAATTAAGGTACAAATATTATTCGACAAATTCTAAAACTCTCTTCAAAACTAATCAGTGCCTATTCTCATCATTGACTCTTCCTATCTTATATTCAGATCATTTTTTGCATATGGAAACAGACTCGACCATAATAATAAACCAGTGGGAGCTTTTTACGGCTTTGCTAAAACTATCATTTCTTTGGTGAAAAAATTTCATCCCGAGCAACTTATTTTTGCTAAAGACTTACCAACACCTACTTGGAGACACAAGCTATACACTGAATACAAGGCAGGAAGGCCTGAAATAGATCCAAATATGGTTGCTCAAATTCCAATTATTCACGAGTGGTCTAATTTGGTTGGGCAAACTCTAGAAGCTGACGGTTTTGAGGCTGATGACTTGATTTTTTCCACTGCGGTGTACGAACTTGGTGTGGAGGGAGAGTTGAGTAATTTAACCGAAGGTTTAGTTTTTGAAAGCCCTGATAAAGATGTGCTTATTTTTTCTTCAGATAGAGATTTGTATCAGCTTTTAGTTTGGCCACAGATTAAGTTTTTACGTCCTCAAAAAACTGGAGAAGTTAATCTTTACGACCAAGAAGCCTTTTTAAAAGAATTTTCGGTTAATCCAAAACAGTGGGTGGATTACAAAGCTTTGGTTGGAGATTCTTCAGACAATCTAAAAGGACTGGAAGGAGTTGGCCCTAAAACAGCAGCGATTATTTTGAAGGAAATTGGTAGTTTATATTCTTTCTACAATCAAATTGATTTTGAAGCCGAAGATTTTTTGAGAAGTTTTCATAAAGACGAAGAAGATATTTTGAAAGTCAAAAAGTTTCTTGAAAATCCAAAAAATGAGAAGTTGATTCAAAAAATGAAAGATCAACATGAGCAAGTTAAGCAAACTTATTTGTTGGCAACTTTGCAGATGGTTCCAGAAGTTAGGGTGATTGATAAACCAATTGATTTTTCTGCGGGTCAAGGTATTTTTGAGGAGTATAATTTTAAGCTTTTAGGTCTGGATAAACCAAAGTCCAAGCCTAAACCCGAGGAATCAGATATACAAGAAAGTTTGTTTTAAGTCTCAGGGCGACTGAGAGAAGAGTTGGTGAAACGTGCTTGAAATTATCTGTACTTTGTTTAATCCAAAGACTCATGACAAGAAGAATACGTGGCAAAGTGTATTATCAAAACAAAGCTATAATTTGTTTAATCGAAGTCTTTTTATCTCTAAGATAAGCCTTTAACTACTAGATATAGTTTACAAAAGTCAAAAGCATAACTATAAATACACTTTTTTAACTGATAAAATCGTACCAAGAGTCAATTTAGCTCTTTAACAGGGGATTTATAGATTTTTTGACAAACTTTATTTAGTACCCAAAGTCTTTATTTACAAATATCCACAGCAAACTGCCTTGAGTAGAAGCAAGTTTTTTGCGTGGTTTAATTTCTAAATTATGAAAATCGACACATCTTCCAAATTGGTAACTGCTAAAATTATCAATTCCCGTAAAATAATAAATGGTGATGCAGCTGGAATGCTTCAATTATTACCATACAAATACTCTTTTGCTGAAAAGTTTTTTGATGAAATGTATGCAAATTCTTGGCATCCTGCTGAAGTAAATTTGAACGAAGATGCTGCCACCTGGAAAGACAAAAACGCCCTAAACGCTCAAGAAAGAGATGTTTTTGCTAGAAGTTTGTCTTTTGTTTCCAACCTCGATACAGTTCAGACTTATTCGCTAATGCATGCACTTTCTAGGCAAATTACCGCTCCCGAAATTCAAATTCTGTTGGTTAGACAAACTTTTGAAGAAGTTATTCACGTACTTTCTTACAATCGAATGATCGAGATTTTAGGCCTAAATCCAGAAGAAACTTACGGTAGATACCGGCACGATGAAGATCTGAAAGCTAAGTTGGATCACATTTCTTCTGCTATAAACAAGATTATGGATATGGAATTTAAGACTGGAACACTAGAAAACGACCAGACTTTTTTGGAGGCTTTGGTGAACAATGTGCTTTTGGAAGGTTTGTTTTTTTATTCTAGTTTTTTGATGTTTTATGCTCTAGCACGCAACAATAAAATGTTAAATTCGGCTAGAATGATTGGTTTGATTAACCGCGACGAATCTACCCACTGTACTTTGGTTTGTAATATTTTGAGGCTTTTAATAGAAGAAAGACCAGAGCTTTGGACTGCTGAATTTAAAGATAAAATGGTACAAAAAGTAAAAGATGCTGTGGAGCTAGAAATTCAGTGGGGAAGATCGATTATTGGAAATGGAATTTTGGGAGTAAATCCTGAGAATTTGAAGAAATATGTTCAATTTTTAGGAGACCTAAGACTTCAGGCGATGGGGTTACCACAAGTTTATTTTGTAGAAAATCCTTTTAGCTGGGTTGATGATTACACTCAAATAAATCAAGAGCTTGGAGCTTTTTTTGAAACTACTGTGGCCAGATACAGCCAAGAACAGCCAGAATTTGATCAGGCTAGCATGGAGTGGTAGGGAAGTGGTTTATTTTGATTGCTGATGCCTAAAACAGAGAGTGACTCCAAAACTAAAAATAACTCAAATTGGCTATCAGTATCTATCATTTTAATTTTCATTGTTTTATTATTTGGACCCGCTCCTGCATCATTTTTTGTACCTCAACTTAATATTTATTGAGTAGGGTTTAGTTGGGCAAGTTGGTTTGTATTAGTTATTTCTGGGTTTCTATTAGTTCTAGCAAACGGGCTATCCAAACAAAATGATTTCACCAGCAATGTTGGAAATGGTAGTTATAATTTAACTAAAATTTTAAATTCTTTTGGAAAAATTGTAAGTACTCTAAATAACCTTTTTAGATGGCAAAAGCTAAAAGATATTGTGAGTTTTTCTTTGTTTTTTGGAATTATAGCCAATCTTTTCTTGCCTCAAATTTTGGATTTGGTGCTTTTAAAACGTTTTCTTGGCTAAAATATGACGACAGCAAGCAACCTTTAATTTTTAGTTTGAAGAACTTTTACGACCGTGAGATATTTTTAGAAATGGTAAAAAATGATACCATAAATACCGTAATCACCTACAGTTTTTGGACAGTTGTGGTTTTTGTTGGAGGTAATAAAGTACTTAGCCTTATGATAAACGGTGGTCTTAATTCTTTTTTAGATCGTTCTCCAAAAAGCAAATAAACTAAAATCTCGGATACCTAATAAGAAATTTAGTAAGTTCTAATATAAGAACTATAGAACCTATTTGATTTCTTTTGCTTAAAATTAAACTTGAAGTGTCAGTTGCTCTCCTGTAAATAGGAGTTGTTGAGGGTTTCAGTTTCACTTTAAAGTTCCACAAAACCCCTTGTCCTGTTGGACATTCTCCTTGTCAGGGAAAAACTATTTAGTGGCTTATTTCTCGAATTAGTTTTCAAATGGGTTCTATAGATGAAATAAACCTTTGAGTATCTTGCTCTAGTAGTCTAGGCGATAATTTGTATCAACTCATCAACGATAGAAACAACACACCTGCCAAAAACCCAGCTGCAAAAATAGCTACATAAACTAAAAATTTAAATAGATATTTCATATTTTAGTGATAAATAATTCGAATTGAAAAAATTAAACTTTACGAGCTTTTTCACCTCTAGCTACCACAATATCTTTTACGAGTTCTGAAAATTCTTCAAACTCCAAAACCTCCTTTTCAATCAACGAATTGGCGATCGAGTCTAAGTATTTACGGAATTTAGAAAGAGTCTTTTTGGCGTCTTCATAGCATTCTTTGATAATTCTTTCAATCTCCAAATCGATTTGTTTTGCAACTTCTTCGCTATAATTTTGTTTTTCTGCCATGTCTTTACCCAAGAAAGTCATCCCCCTGTCTTCATCGAAAGAGATTGGCCCAAGTTTACTCATTCCGTATTTTCGAACCATATTTCTAGCAGTTTCGGTAGCTTTAGCAAGGTCGTTTGAAGCTCCTGTTGAGACATCTCCAAACACAATCTCTTCGGTACAATAACCTCCAAACATTACTTTTATTTCATCTAAGAATTCCGATCTGGTACGGGTCATAGCATCATTATCATCGTCAATATGCATTGAATATCCAGCAGCTCTTCCACGAGGAATAATCGTTACTTTTTGCACTTTTTGAGCATTTGGTAAAACGGTAGCCAAAAGAGCATGTCCAGACTCATGGTAAGCAGTTAACATTTTTTGCTTTTCAGTTATTATTTTGGACTTTAAAGAAGGTCCAAAGGCAACTTTTTCTATTGACTCTCGTAAGATTGTGTTATCAATTTCAGACTTTTTCTCCCTTACAGCTAAAATCGCAGCTTCGTTCAAAACATTTGCAAGGTCAGCTCCTGAAAATCCTGGAGTTCTTTTCGCAATAATCCCCAAATCCACATTTTTAGCCATTTTTTTGTTTTTAGCATGCACCTCTAAAATCTTTTCTCGCTCTTTTCTGTCAGGTGTTGTAACTGTAACTTGCCTATCAAACCTACCCGGTCTCAACAAAGCTGGATCTAAAACATCTGGTCTGTTGGTAGCTCCAACTACAATGATTGAAGAGGTTGGCTCAAACCCATCCATTTCCACCAAAATTTGATTTAGAGTCTGCTCCCTTTCGTCATTTCCCCCTCCTAAACCTGCACCTCGTTGTCTTCCAACAGCGTCAATTTCATCGATAAATACAACACAAGGGGCTTTTTTCTTGGCTTTTTTGAAAAGATCTCGCACCCTTCCAGCTCCAACTCCCACAAACATTTCTACAAATTCTGATCCAGAAACATAGAAAAATGGTACTTCAGCTTCTCCTGCTATGGCTTTGGCTAGTAAAGTTTTACCTGTTCCAGGAGATCCAACCAACAAAGCTCCTCTTGGGATTTTAGCTCCCATTTTTACATATTCTTCAGGTCTTTTTAGAAAGTCAACTACTTCCATAAGCTCCTGCTTAGCTTCTTCGTTACCAGCAACATCTTTGAAGGTAATCTTCTCTTTGTCGTCAGCTTCATCAAAAACTCTGGCTCTAGAATTACCAAAGGAAATTGCCCTATTATTGCTATCAGAAACTCTTCTAATAAAGAAAACTGCACTTCCTAAAATTATGAAAGTTAGTAAAATATACCAAACATTTCCGTTTTCAATAAGCTGTACGTACCAAGGTTTTGGTTGCTCAATATATTCAACTTGACCTTCTCCAGTCCCAATTTTTATTCGATTTTCTTCTTTTCCACCAAGGGCGGTATTGATGTTTTGCACAACTGTAGCACTTTTTTCTATAGAGATATTTGGAAATTCTTTACGATCCACTTCAGATCTTTTTTTGTTGTTTTGATCTTTATAAACTTCTACAAATAGAGTTTTTTGATCTGGAGAAACTTCAATTTTACTAACTTTATCATCTCTAATTAAACTGATTAAATCAGAAAACTGCTTAGGATCTTCTCGTTTGCTGGTATCAAGTCTTTGAGCTACGATAAGCACCAAAGAAACCACCATGAATAAAAAAACAACAGTTACTAAATTCAAAATAACTTTGCGATTATCGTCTTTTTTTGGGGGTTCAGAGTTTGGTTTTTGAGGAGTTGAGGAGGATTTTTTAACTTCTTTTGATTTGTCATTTTCCATATGGTACAAGCTTTTTTTAAACACTTTTAGGATAGTTTTGGAGGTCTCTTTTGTCAAGAGTAGAGATTCTTGACTAATAAGCAAATTTTTCCTGAATTTAAGGCAATCTAACAGTTATGACCAACTCAAATTCACATTTCAGAAAAATAGAAAAAGCCGGCACTGCATATGTATCGGAAAAAGCCAGCGAATTAGGGTTTCAATTTGGACACCCTGATTGGTCTAATTTGGGGCAGGGATCACCTGATACAGGGTATATTGAAGGCGATCTTGATAGAATTGAAGAAATCAAGCTTGCCCAAAATGATTCTAACTACGCTCCAATCGCAGGAATTAAGAAGCTTAGAGAAGTAGTTGCTACCTATTATAATGAACTTTATCGCCAAAATAAAACCTCAAAATATACTTGGAAAAATGTTTGCATAGTTCCTGGTGGTCGCTCAGCTTTATCCAGAGTAGCTTCTGTACTGGGGAATATAAATTTAGGTTTGGTTGTTCCCGAATACCCAGCCTACAAAGGAATTGTAGAAATGTTTCCTCAGATTTCCCCAAAAGTCCTTGTTTTAGAAAAAAAAGATGGTTTCAAGTTGGATCTTTTGAAATATAAAAATTTTATCAAGGAAAATAATTTAGATGCTTTTTTATTAAGTAATCCCTCCAATCCAACAGGCAGAGTTTTGGTTAAAGATGAACTTAAAGAGCTTATTTCAATTTCCAAACAATCTGGACTAACCCTGATTCATGATGAATTTTACTCAAGATTTATATACAATCTTGGAAACGAAGCTAGTTCTGCGGCTATTTATGTTGAAGATGTAAACAAAGACTCTGTTTTAATCATCGATGGAATTACAAAATCTTGGCGATATCCAGGCTGGCGAATAAGCTGGGTAATTGCCCCAGAAGATGTGGTTGAAAATTTATCCAGTAGTGGGAGTTTTATGGATGGAGGAGCAAATCATCCACTACAAGAAGCCTCACTTTCTTTATTTAATTTTGATGACGATTTTGACTCTAGAAAAGCTCTAAGAAAGGAATTTCAGCTAAAGCTAAATTTTATGATCAGCTCTCTAAAAAAACTAGGTTTTGATTTAGAAACTGAACCTGAATCAGCTCTTTATTTGTGGGTTAATTTAGACAATTTACCAGATGAAATTAACACAGGTAGGAAATTTTTTGAAAAAGCCTTGCAGGAAAAATTAATTGTAATTCCAGGCGAATTTTTTGATTTAAATTTTGATAGGCAAAAAAGTAAAAAAGTAAAATTTGAAAATTATATTAGACTTAGCTATGGTCCGCCTATGGCAGAACTTGAAAGGGGAATCGAAAAAATAGCTACTTTACTTCGAAAATACAACTAAGATTCTGTTTGAACTAAAAAGATAGTAAAATCAGGATTTTTAAATGTCAGTCTTTGTAATTTTGGATAGCAAATTTTGATATTAAACTCAATATTAAACAGGTTCAAAAAGATATCTAAAGTTTTTAGACTGAAATTGACATTCTTTACTTCAACTAGAAACCTACTCTAACAAGCCAGTATAGCTCAATTGGTAGAGCAACGGTATCGTAAATCGTAGGTTGCGGGTTCAATTCCTGTTGCTGGCTCCAGAATTTAGAAGAAACTGAGTGATAATTGAATTTAAAAACCTAAGCTAAAACTTCTTGTTCAAATCCTTTTCTAGCAATTCCAAAATCTCTACAGCTTCAGTCTACAACCTAAAAAGCCTCCGATTGTCTTTTTTCGACCTAATTGCAACATTAAATTAAAGTAGACGTTTTTTTACCTATTTAAAATCTGTTAATACTAAGATTAACTAATTTCGCTATTTGGATTTATAACATTCCTGCTTTTTTTAACAACTTGTTAAATCTATTGTTTCTTTTTTTGTATTCATTAAAATTTTTTATATAATATCTGTATGTCTCATTAACCTCAGTTTGACTCATATTATTTCTAATTAATCCAAATCTTTTACACTGCCACTGCCATGTTCCCGGCGGTGACTCAAATAAACCTTCAGCAAGAAGCTCTTTTTTCTCATTAAAAGATAAATTAATATGGGTGCAAGTATTTTGCAATTTCATTATTAAATTCTTTTGTCTCATCTCCAAATGCTTATTCCAATCAAAAGGAATTGTAATTTTTATTGCAATAGCACCTACTACTATACTAAAAATTGTGAGCATTAATTGACCAAAGGTAATATTATTTAATGGTGTATTTAAATCTGTCATATTAAAATTTTTTTACCCTAAAATTAAATTAATTGGTGTCTGACCTGTATAGAATTATGGCAAAAAAATTAGCCCCGGCAAGGGCTAAAATGTTATTGCTAACTAGTGTAAATTTTCAGTTTTACTAATTAATGTCAAATTGAATCTTTGAATAATTAAATCAAGTTATTTTGCTTTAGCAGTTTTCTTTGCTGCAGGTTTTGCTTCAGTTTTAGCTGGTTTATATTCTTTTCGGTTTCTTTTTTCAGCTAATTCTTTGTATTCTGGTTTGTATTCTCCTAGATTTTTGCTGATTCTTAAAGCCATTCTAGATTTTAAGCGATTAGCTTTGTTTTTGTGGATATAGTTAGTTTTTACAGCTTTATCCAAACTAGAATAAAATTCACCTAAAGCAACTGCAATAAGGTCTTTTTTTGGTTCTGGAGAAGTAACAATTTTCATTAATTTTCTTCTGGAATCAATGATATTACTCTTGCTCCTTAGATTGAAAATTCTTTTTTTATCAGAATTACGCAGAGCTTTCTTGGCTGATTTAGTGATTGGCATATTATTTTGAAATTAGTCTAAATGATTTTTTTAATTTGTTTGGAGCGGATAAGGGGAATCGAACCCCTATCTCAACCTTGGCAAGGTCGTATTTTACCACTAAATTATATCCGCAAATCAACCATCAAGAATTTCCGTTATTATTAACTTTTGTCAAGATTTCACTAGCCAAATTGGAGTATGCTTTCGATCCAGATGAGAAAGAATCATAATCAAAAATAGCTTTTCCAAAACTGGGGGCTTCTGCTAGTTTGATATTTCTAGGTATGATAGTTTCAAACAAGTCTTTTCCAAAATTTCTCTTTAATTCGTTTTGAACTTCTCCACTAAGTCTATTTCGAGAATCAAACATTGTTAGTAAAATCCCTAAAACGGAAAGTTTGGGGTGAAGTTTAGCTTGCACTTCTCGAAGAGTTACTACCAGCTGTGTAAGTCCATCTAATGCCAAAAACTCGGCTTGCACAGGAAGCAAAACATAATCTGCTGAAGTCAAAGCGTTTAAAGTCAGTAGCGATAAAGAAGGCTGGCAATCGATTACAACAAAATTAAATTTATCTAAAATTTCTGGAGTAAAAGACTCTTTTAAAGAAAACTGCTTTCCTTGTGGATTATTTTGATTATATAAACCAAGTCTTAAGTTGGCTGGTAAGATTTGTAAGTTTGGAATATAAGTTTGCACCAAGTTTTCTGCAATTGTTTGATTATTTTGAAGGATATTTAAAACCGATTTTTGGGTTTTCTCACTCTCTGCTCTTAGCCCTAAGTGTTCTGTGGCGTGTCCTTGAGGGTCAAAGTCTATTAATAAAGTTGAAAATCCTGCTCTTGCAAACCCCGCTGCCAAATTTACAGCAGTTGTAGTTTTACCTACTCCGCCTTTTTGGTTTGTTATAGAAATTATTGTACTCATCTTGTGTTTTTTATACTCAATCCGTTTAATATAGCCCTAAATTTATTACTTAAAGTAAGCAACTCAGTTGTAAAATTTAATTGATTTTAAGGTATTAACGTTTATTGGAAGGGTATAAAAAGCTTTGAAGAGTTTTGTTTTTTTATGCAAGTTGACCAACCCAACTTTATTTACCAAAAAAAGATCATGAGCATACATAATTTTGAATACCTGATTGTTTTAATTCTAACTCTATTAATTCCACTTTTATTGTCATTTCACCCAAAAGCTTTTGTTCACAAAGATCTAACTAAAATTTTAGTAGTTCTGCCAATTGTAGCTATTCCTTGGCTTATTTGGGATATTTGGGCAACTAGTCGTGGACACTGGGCATTTAATGATGAATATATCTTAGGTTTCAAAATTATTAACCTACCAATTGAGGAAGTTTTATTTTTTATAGTTATACCATATTCTAGTATTTTTTTGTGGACAGTAATAAGAGATTTTACAAATTGGAAAGACTTTTGGAAAAGATTAACTTCGCTTAAATAATATGAAAGAATACACAATTTTAGTTATTTTAGCTTTATTTATCTGCTTTATTTTAGATAAATTTGTCTTCAAAACTTTACTGCAATCTCAAAAAAAATTCTGGATTTTTATAGCGTTCGTGGTTTTTTTACAAACTATTGTTGATAATTGGTTAAACGGCAGGTGGTGGCTAAATGGTTATTTGGTCGGACCTTACGACGATAGATTTTATTCTGGTATTAAAATATGGGAAACACCTTTAGAAAATTATTTTTTTGGAATTGCTTTGATTTGGATGAATCTAATATTTATTGAATATTGGAGGGCTATAAAATCTAAAAAGCTAAACCAGGTTTGAAGGGTTTCCGTTTTGGAAGTTTTGAATATTCTCGATAGTTGTTTGCAATATTCTACTGATAGCTTCTTTAGTAAAAAATGCAGAATGAGGTGTGTATAAAACATTTTCTCTATTTAAAAGAGATTTCTGATCTTGATTTGGTTCGCCTACAAACATTTCTTCTTCCCCGTCTATAGTATCTAACCCACAAGCTGAAATAATCCCTTTATCTAAGGCATAAATCAGATCTTGGTTTTTAATAAGAGAACCCCTGGAAGTGTTTATAAAAACAGCTCCTGGTTTGATTTTATCAATATTAAATCTACTCAAAAGACTACAAGTGTAATCGTTGGCTGGAGTATGAAGGCTTAAAATATCACTTTTTTGAAGCAACTCTTCAAATTCTACGTATTCAAAATCATTTTGCCTGGCAAATTCGGGGTCCTTATAAATATCATGAGCTAAAACCTTCATTCCAAAACCTTTAGCAATAGTTATAACATGCTTACCAATTTTTCCGGCTCCAATAATTCCCATAGTTTTACCCTCTAAATCAAATCCAATTTTGTCTTGAAAATCAAAATCATAATTTCTGGTACGATTAGAAATAGTCGGAATTTGTTTGGAAAGACTTAGTAAAAGAGCAAAGGTGTGTTCCGCAACTGTGGCTGTACCATATGCTGGAACATTGCAAACAGGTATGTTTTTAGATTTAGCAGCCTCAGTATCAATATGATTAAAGCCTGTAGAACGAGTGACGATTAGCTTTAGATTTGGGAGTTGAGAAATTGTTTGGCTGCTTATTTTGGAATAAATAAACACATCTAAAATCTGACAATCATATATTTTATCAAGATTCCTCTCAATATTTTGATTTTCCACAAAAACATGCTCAAACTCAGTCAGTTTGGTAAGTATCTCATCTTTTTCCCAATCAGCAAGAGAAAAGTGAGCAATTTTAAGTTTAGCCATATATTTCAGATTCTAAAGTCCTACTAGCTGTAATGTCAATTAAATAGACTAATTGTAACTTTGCAAAAAAATATTTGCATAAACAAAAATTGTGTTATATAATTTATTTTACTAAAACAAAAAGCAATAAAAAACAAAAAACAATATGCTCAAATTTATTAAACAAATTATCCCAGGATTAGTAATGGCAGTTGCCTTATTTACCATGGTAAGTTTTGCAAATTCAATGCCAACCTTAGCTCAAAGCGATCTGGTGCCTGAAAGGCGTGATCTTTGCAAAGGTGGAAGCTGTCCTGTAACCGGAAATAGCGATTTTGCGGATACAACACAAGGCGGTTTGCTTAAAATAATTATCGATATCGCAAGATTTTTGACATTTTTTGGGGTAGGACTTTCAGTTCTGTTTATGGTTTGGGGGGGTATTCAGTATATAGTTTCAAATGGAAATGAAGAAACTGCCACTAAGGGTAAGACAATCATAATAAATGCTACGATTGGTTTGATTATATCTATAGTAGCTTTCACAGTTGTAAATATAATTGCAGGCTTAGTAAGTGGTACTGCAGGAGCTGATATTATAAGTGGTAATTATGGTAATTAATTAGATAATAAATTAATTTTCAAAATACTCAGCTACTTTTTTTACTTCGGAAGAACTACGGGGATTTATTATTAGAAGACCATCTTCACTTTCCACAAGTATCAAATCTGAAACTCCTACAAAAGCTACTTTTTTGTTTGGGTCGGTCAGTTTAACTTTATTATTGCTACCAGCTATTTGGAAATGATTTTGATTTTCCTCTAGGTTTGGTAAATATTTTTCAGCAGCTTCCCAACTACCAAGATCCTCCCAAAATAAATCTAAACTAATCACACCTAAGCTATCAGTTTTTTCTGAAATAGCATAATCAAAAGATGTTTTGGGTATTTTTTGATAATCTTCTGGCTCGATTTTACCTTTTTGGTAAATAGTTTCAGCTACTTCTACCAATTCGGGGTGAAATCTTTGCAGGTTTTTAATTAGATTTTCAAAAGTGAAACCATAATATCCGAGATTCCAAAAATAACAACCACTTTCCAAAAATTGAGTAGCAGTTTCAAAATTAGGTTTTTCTCTAAAACTAGAAACCTTTACGGGCTTTATAAAAGCTTCATTTCTAAAATTTTGATCTACTTCTATATACCCCAATTGAGTGTTAGCAAAGGTTGGTTTGACTGCACAAGTTATAACCTCAAAATCACCAGACTGAATCGAATTATCAAGCAACTTTAGAGCTTTATTATACTCTACTGAATCTTCGGGTTTGATAAGATGATCTGAGTGAATAAAAACCAAAGTTTCTGTTCGGGAGGTTTTGCTAGCGACCACTGCTGAGTGTCCAATAAGTGCGGCAAAATGATCTCGCTTTTCAGGTTCAGTTAATATTCTTTGAGGGTTATAATCTTTGCCTAAACTTTCTTTTACTAAATCTAAAAATTTTTCATTGGTGTTTACCCAAACTAAATTTGAATCAAATGTTACTTTCAAACGATCAAAAGTTTTACTTAAAAAAGTTTCATCATCAATCAATTTAGAAAATTGTTTGGGTCGTGAATTTGTTGAGTATGGCCAAAGCCTGGTACCAGTTCCACCAGCGTTGATAATTATTTGCATATTATTTTATCCAAAAACTTAAGATTTCTAAACTAGTCAAAATCATTGTGAGAAAAGTAAGAAGTGCCAAACCAATTTTAGCGAATCTGATCTGAATATATAGAATCAAAAAGCTACAAGCCAAAAAACCAACAGTTCCAAGGGCTTGAATAAATGAAAATGAGAACAAAGAACAAATCAAGAAAAAAATTGATAAGCCAAAAATCCGATTATAATTAAGTAAAATTCTAACCGTGAGAAGGTCTAAAACTGATAATTTATTACTAATTAACTGCATTTCTTTTTCTTCGAGGAGTCGCATTCCAAACATATTTTATTGTTCTGATTTAAGTGATTATTTAGTTAAAAACTAATAGTGAAATATTTTCTTTGTCAATGCTTGACAAGCTAGAGTTTAAAGGCTGTTTTTAATGGGTATGGATCTGTAGCTCAGTTGGTAGAGCAGAAGACTCTTAATCTTTTGGTCGTGGGTTCGAATCCCACCGGGTCCACCAAAGCCACACGGCGACTCAAAAAAGCACTAGTTGCAAATTTAAACACAACATAATATGCTAAACGAAACTTTTTTTAACTCAATTTTATTAAACTGGATACCTTACGGGTTTGGGCTAATCGGTATAATTGTTTTTTTGATTGGGGTTGTAAAACTCGTCACAAACAAAGATAACGCTTTTAGTAATATGTTCACAGGAGTTGTGGTGGTCTTGATTGCCATTGGTTTCAAAATTTTGGTGGGTAACTTTGTTTTACCTAATTTATAATTTTATATGGAAATTTACAAACCCAAAATAGTGGATTTTGAGTCTAAAGAAACATTGTATAATCACCTAGCTAGCTATTTGGTGGATCGAATTTTGGAGATAAATGGTGATGAAGGTGCAGTCAGAGTTTGTTTTAGTGGTGGAACTAGTGTCACTCCGCTATATAAAATTTTGAGAGAGCAGGTTTTGATCCCATGGGAAAAAGTACAATTTTATTTGTCTGACGAAAGGCTTGTAGATACAAAATCTGAAAAATCTAATCAGTATCAAATCAGCCAAACTTTTGGCGAGAATTTTTTATCTGAAGCCGGAGAGGTTAACTTTTTTGAGACTAATTTACCCATCGAACAAGTCATCAAAAACTACCAAGAAAAACTAGAGAATATTGACGGAAATCTTTTTGATCTAACAGTTTTGGGAGTTGGACCAGATGGACACATTGCCTCACTTTTCCCTGGTGGAAGCTATCTAAGGCATCACGAAGACAAGGTTTTAGCGACCACTGCTCCAGCTGAATTTGATGTTTCTAAAAGAGTAAGCCTTAGTATAGAATCACTGCTAGACAGCAAAGAAATCTTGCTTTTGGTGGTAGGCGATAGTAAAAAATACATCCCTTCAGAGATTTTACAAGGAACTCGTAAAGCGGTAGATTTTCCAGTTAAATTTTTGCTTGCAAATCCAAATTTCAAGATTTTTTATTGTCCTCAGGATTAATTTATTTTATGACCAAAAAACCTAAGGTTTTAATTTTTGGAGCTGGTGGACATGGTTGGAAAACAGTTTCTGATTTATTAATTTCAGATAAATTCGATTTTTCAATTTACACCTCCACGGCGGATTATGGTGGAGCTCAGGGGGTTTGGTATAGACTTTTGGAATATAATGATTTTGAACTTTCCAAAAAACTTTTTGGGGAAATTACCGGTTCTCTTCCTTTTGGGGATCTAAATAAAATTTTGACTTTCTTTTTAAGTAGAAAATTTGGAAGCTTAGTTGGTGATCTTTTAAATTATCGAAGCGATTCTTTAGAAAAATTAAAATTGGCTTTTGAGGAGTTGGCTATACATTTAGGCTTTGAAAAAGTTATTAGTGATGATTTCGAATCTTTTTTGGAATTAGGTTTTAAATATTATCAAAATCATAAACACAACCTTGATTATCAAACCGAAAAAGAGTTTTGTTTGGGGTATCCGTTTGCAGATTATCTTTTATGGAAATTGGAGAAAATGAGTGCTTTTAATTCTTTTTACCAGAAAAAATTAATTTTACCAGAAAATATTCATTTAGATTTTATAGCTGAAAACAGACAGATTCTAGTAGCTAGCGACTTAAATGGAGTAGAATTAGAAAGTGAACATATTATCGATATCCATAAAGTTCCAATCCTTCCGGAATCCTTAAAAATTTTAGAAACTGATGGTAAATCTGGTAAATTTAAAGATGGTTTTTTGAGGAAATTGAAAAGTTCAGATTGGGTGATTTTGCCAAATGGCTCAATAGCTAACTGGTTACCAATTTTAAATAATCCGAAAGTAACAAAAATATTACAACAAAAATCGGAGGCTAAAAAGTTAATTTGGCTAATAAATTCGGGAAAAACTGAAAATGAATTTTATCTCAAAGACTATCTAAAATATCTAAAAAGTTTAAATCTAAATCCAATTTTGATAGGACCAAAGTCGTTTGAAAAAGATTCTTTTAGCCCAAAAGTTCAAGATAAATTACAAGATTTTGGAGGTGCTTCAGAGTATATAAAAGTTTATGATCTCAATAAAAAAGCTGAAATTGATACAGTTAGCTTGAGTAGTTTTTTGGTTGAGTTTATGGGCTAGAACAAAAATTTAGCTCTGTTTCTAATAATAGCCAACCCTTCTTCTTAGGTGTGAAGTGGAAGACGGTTCCCACATTTTCTTCAAAGTGTCTTCATTTAAACCAATATCTTTTAAGAGCAAAGTCTCAAAAATGCTTTGTAAATATTCGCTACATTCTCCTGTTTCATATTTGCTTATAACATTTTTTGAACTATTTAGATGTGTGAGATAATTTCTGGTATTAACTATTAAATCAATACCTGAACTTTTTCTAAGTTGTATATCAAAATTGTTGTTAAAATGATACCTTTGTCTATGAATATGACTCATTATATGAAAAAATTCAATTGCTATATCTAGTAGTCTATTTTTAAACGATATTGAGTTATTTGGAATAAAATACACTGTAAGATACTTTTTAATCTCGTCATTTTGAAAATCCAGAAATTCGCACCAAGCTTGATCTAATTTTCTCTTAGTAATTCTATCAAACTTATTCCCATTTCTATGAGTTAAGGTGTGATAACTTTCTAAAATCTGGCAGAAGTTTAAAAACCTATTGTTTCCACTTATATTTGGAGTATAAATTGTTGTGTAATAAAGGTTTATTATATCGCCTATTCCATCTTTTTCAAACAATTCAACAAATTTTTCAAAGTAGTTTTTAAACTTATCTTTGTTTTCTGAATAAAAAAGCACATCTTCCTTTTCATATAAATCATGCCTTGCGAGTAAATCATCGGAAGATTTTAAAATTACATTTTTGTCCTTTAATCTAAATTCAGTACTATTTGGTTTAAAGAAACAACCACTAAATAGCTTAATGAAATTATAAATTTCTGCTTTCTTTTTAATTAAAGTTTTAAAATCGATCGGCTCTTCACTTTCTATTAAGAAATAATTTTCATCTTTTATAGTTAATGCTTTACTGGCAAAATTTCGTTCACTAGATAAGTTGTTTTTTAATAAAATTTTAATTTTGTTTTTTTCATAGAAAATTTCTGGATGAATTTCTTTATATCCAAATTTCTTTTCTTTAAAATCAAAGCTAAACTGACTCTCTTCATCAAATTTAAATCCGTTTCGAGTTATCCATTTTTCAATATCTTTGAAAGTAAATTCATATCTTGTAGATTCAACTTCTGTTAAATTATTGATATGAATACCCTCAAACAAGTAATGAAAATATATTCTGTTTCCATAGAATTGCTTTACACAAATAAGTGAAATATCTTTACTTGAACTTATAGTCCCATTTATACAATAACCGTCTTTATCTAGCGGATCATTTTTTCTATTTATTAGGGTTGAAGTTAGTAATCTTAAATTAATTTTTTCAGAGTAAATCTCTAAATAATAACCAAATTCATCATCATGACCAATCTCCCCTTCAAACACTTCTTCCTTGTTAGAAGAAAGCCAAAAAGTACCCTTAAGATTCATGATTGTAAGCTTGTTATCGAAAGATCAATTGTCAAAACAGCAATTTCGCTCTATCTTTGATTTGCTTTTCCACCTCTTCTCGGGGAGTTCCATATTTATCTTTAGTCATCTGGATAATTTGTTTTCTTTTGGCTTCAGCTTCGTTCATTTTTTCGCCTTTAATCATATCAAAAAACCTCGGGAAAGTTGCTGAAATATTAAACGGTGAGGTTCGCTGCCCGTCCACCAACAAAATTGCATTGTAGGTTCTGGCTTCGGGGTTTGCAATATCCTGCACGCTGAGTGGTGAAAATTCAGCTTCTAAGTATTTGGCGTCATCAGCACCACAACGATAAATACACTTAGTGGCACAGTTAGCCATAATAGAATCTTTAATTCTTTCGTCACCTTGTTGCACAACTTGTTTGATAAATTGGTGAGCCAAATAGAAACCTACTTTGTACTTACGAATTTCTTCTAAAGCCTTTGGAATAGCGTCAAAGAGGAAGTTTTGCATCTCATCGATATATACAAAAAATGGTGATCTTTGCTCTGGAGTAATTTCAATTGTAGTCCCATCTTCGTTGTATTTTAACCCGTCACTTCGTCCCATTCCAGCCATCAAAAGCCCGCCGATAATTACCATTCCCACCAAATAAGCCGAGCCTTCCCCAATCAAACCTTTGGAGAGAGAAACTAAAATAATTTTTTTATTATCCATCGCTTCTCGCCAGTTTATAGCCGATTTTTGCTGACCTACCATTGGTTTGATAAAGTCGTTGGTTACAAAAGGTGCCAGCTTGGAAGTGATGTATGGCACCATGTTTTCAAGGCTAGCTTCACCACCGGCTTTAGTGGCTTCTTTTTCCCAAAAATCTACCACGTCAGGCTCGTCACACATGGCTAATTTGAAACTACGAAAATCTTCATCAACCAAAACCTTAGGAATTTCCATTAGGGTGGAGCCGCTTTCTGGGTGACTCATTACCAAACGCATGGAATTTTTCATGTAGTTTTCAAACATCGGGCCTCCTGTCTTTTTGAGGTCGTAAAGTTTGTCCCAAATGGCAAAAAGCGTATCGATAACCAAAGTTTTTTGAGAAGGTTTTAGTGGGTCAGTTTCCAACATGTTTAGCCCAAGAGGTTTGTCGGTAATGGATGGTGAAAACAAAATCACATCTTTCATACGATGTTCTGGGATTCGGCGTAGAATATCATCCACACCTTCTCCGTGAGGATCTACAAAACAAATTCCATTACCCATCTCAATGTCTTGCAGCATCACATTAAGCATTTGTACTGTTTTACCAGAACCAGAACCACCGAGTGAATAAATGTGCCTATAACGATCTTCAGTTTTGAGATAACAATCTTTGGTCTGTCCTCTCGCTTGAGCTGTTCCTATATACACATTTCCTTCTTCTTGTGGAGGAATATTTAAAGGAATGGCAGGTTTTCTAGCCAAAAGCCATTTGATATTTGGAGTGGAAACCAAATAATTTGGGACATGCCAGAGTGAGCAAATTTCTTCTGTGTTGATAATGTCGTTACGGGTACTATCAAAAAAACTAGTTTTGGTTAGGTTTGGTGATCGTAGTAAAAAGTTTATGAGACTGGTTTTTGGGTTGGCTGTGATTTTTTTAAACCAGTTAAATGGTCTGATGTCATAAATCTGAAAAGCTGGCATTATCCCTTCTACGATCTGTTTAGCACGGGCTTCTTTTTGGGCAGAAGCTACAACTCTAAGAGTGAAAATAAAACCTGGTTTACTAGCTTTTTCTTCTAATTTTTTGACTACCTCTCGCTGTTGTTCAGTTAGCTGTATGCTTTCGTATTTACCTGAAATATCAATATTTCTACGATCTTTTTTATCTTCTTTTTTGTAGCCATCCTCCTCTTTTTTCTTAAAAAAGCTACCAACAACGCTTCCCACACCGCCAAAAAAACCGCCTATTAAATCTAACCAGCTAAAACTTGGAAATAAAAAGTCTTCTGGATTTTGACCCTGATTAATTTTGGTTGCGATTTCACGTGGTTTTGACTGCCATCCGTCACTAATGGGAGTGATAATAAGTTGAACGGCAGCAGATTCGTCTTTTTGAATACTTCCAAGAGCATTGGTGATTGAATTTAACGGATCATCCGTCATTACATTATAAGTTTTAAAGGGTAATTCAAACCTACGATTTAGCTGAATTTCTTGAGAATAAGCAACCGTATTTGGTTTAAAAAAGTCTAATTTATTAAGCCTTGTGACATTTGCTTTTGGATAAATGGCTACAATCTGTCTTTCCAAAACGTCAGCAATTTCTTCAGTGGTTGCCACCCAAAAATGCACTTCTTGATCTATGGAGACAATTTCCAAACTAAATCTAGGTGCTCCAAATAGCCAGGTTTTGAAGCTATCCGTAGCGTACTCAGACATAATTGTGAATAGCTGCTCACCCGAACCAATCATATCTTTGTCTCCATTTTGGCTACTTCCAGCTCTTTCTTTTTGAACTTGTTCGGCAGTTTCTCTTGGAACAGCAACTTCGATAAATACAGTTTTTTTCCAATCAGAGGCTTTTTTGGCAAAGTGAAAAACTCTCCGCAAGGCAAAAAGTGAAATTATGGAAACCAAAAATACTACCAAAAATATTCCTGCTCCATAAACATAATTAGTTGCGTCAAAACCCGCTCCAAAAGAATTTGATGTCCCACTTGTAGATCGAAATGTCTGAGTTGTTTGGCTTTTTTGAACAGTAGAGCTTGGATTTAGATCCACAGTAGCCCCCTGATTAAGATCTTCACGCACGCCTCTAGTTTAGCCGCTATTACTTTGAATGTCAAAGTTATTTCAAAATAGCATTTACACTCTCACAAAAGAAATTTACTTAAATTCAATTTTTAGATCAAAAGAGTTTTTTACTTCTTGGGGATTATGTAAAATAATTGAAAATATTAAATTATCTGAGGTTCGGATTAAATAAGTTTTTGTGTCTTTTTCAGAGCTTTTTTCCGTGTCAATTTCAAGCTCAATAATTGATTTTATTTTATTATTTGGATCGAGAATTTGAAAGTCACCAATATTGTCTATTTTCAGATTTTTAGACTCTTTTTTGTATTGATGGGTAGTCAATCTTTTTAGATTCTCAGATGAACTTGAACCACAATTAATTAGAACACTACCAGTATCATGCTTAGAATTATAATTATATATACTTTTAGAATTTAAATCATCAAAAAAAGGAGTGTTTCCAACAGTAGTTGCAAAAGAGTAATCCACTGGATAGGAAGTTAATAACTTACTTAAACAACTTGAAGCAAATGAACCATTTTTTTCATATTTTTGAGGTAAATTGTCTGAGAATTTATTGTTGGTTAAAGAGCTAAATTGCAGTTGAAAATCTTTAAAATCCACAAAAGTCTGGTCATTTCTGAATCTTTCTAAATTAACTGTATAGTTTTTATTATTGTAATCAAATTCCAAAATCTCGTTTAAATACAATGTTTGATAAGTTTCTCCAGTTTCATAAGACATGCCTGTATCAGGATTTACAGCAGTATCTTTATAAATTCCAGAACCTTTTACTAATTGAATATTCTTGATATCCACTTCGGTAATCAACCAACCAGTTTTGTTTTGAAGTTCGTTTTTGGTAATGTTTTGTTTTGTAGGAAGTGTATTTTCCAAACTATTTTCATCTGAGTCGAAAGCTGATTTTGGCTGAATATTTTGGCAGAAAAAGTTAATCCCAGACATTTTATACAAAGTTTTGCTATATTCAGGATGGCCAAGTTCTAAGTTAGGTTTGGGAATTGGCTCTAAAGTGTTGAAATTTATCTCGTAATTACTGATAGAATTTCTTGGATCATCTGTTTCTGAACTTGAATAAACAGACTTGATTCCCTTAATTTCTTTTGGGTACTTCAGTGCCAAATCGCAACTTTCTAAATTAGCTACAAAATTGTTTTCATCCGGAGCTAAAGCTGTGTATGGGTCTTTATCTGGCAATTTATTTGCACTAAAATTTTGAGTACTTTTTTTGAAAAACTCACTTGGTTTATATTCGTTTGGAGCTAAAGTTTGTGCAGCAACAGCAACTGTACCAGTGAATAAAATTCCACCTAAAACTGCCAAAGCAGTTGACTTGTAGGTCAGGTGAAGCAGGGTTTTGATTTGCATAAAAAATGTAATAAATGGGTTTTTGGAAGTAAAATTTTTACTACGAAATTTGTGTAGATTTTGGGCTTGTTTTTTCTGATATTGGGAGCTAGATTTTAGCCAAAATAAAAGACTCTCTTCTTCTTGAAATGGGTTTTTGGACATATTAAAATTGTAAAAATTGTTTGTTCTTTTTGAGCTTAGCAATTATTCGCTTTAACTTTTGCCTGACTGTGTTGGGCTTTAAATTCAGCTTTTGCCCAATTTCAATTGAATTAAGTTCTTGCTTTAAATTGAGTTCTAAAATCTTATTTTCCTCATCAGAAAGACAATTCTTGGCGAAGTTGAAAATAGCTGAAATTTGAGATTCGTAATTTTCACTACGAGCTTGCTGGGCTTCTGGGGAAATATCAAATTGATCAGTGAGACCAATCAAAGTTGGCTGTTTGCTTTTGAATTTGATAAAGTTTACCAATTGATTGTGGGCAATTTTAAACAAATAACTTTCCAGTTGGTGGATCTTATCCAGCTTATGTGTATCCAGCAAAGTTTCAAAAAAAGCATTTGCAGTAGTACTACTAAGATCATCTACATCAGCTAAATTGGAAACCCGCTTATAAAAATACCCATAAATTTTTGGATAATATTTTTCCCACAACTGGTTGATCTCATTTTCAGTCATTTTTCTTGCCTAATAGTACAGTCTGAATTTTTACTAAAGAGTGACAGTCTGACCAATTTTATCTAAATCTAAATTGTAAAAAGTATTTTGTTTATTCCTAGAAAATTAGCTTGTGTAACCAAAATATACACTCAAAGCGTACAAAAATCACTTCATTCAAGCAGTTGAAGTTTTTTCATTGTATATTTTAATTTAAGTTTGAGCGTATAAGATACCAGAACGAGCTACAAGGTATTGTAATTCCAATAAATTAGGGTTGAGTTCTAAAATTCAAAATATTTGACTTGGCGTAAACTCCCAAAATTTTCATTTCTTGAGTTAGTTTTTTCATTTCCAAGAAAGCTTCTTGTACAGCCAAAATCTGCCCTGAATCAAATTCAAAATCCACATAAAAGACATACTCAAAAAACTTCCCTAATATTGGCCTCGATTCAATATTAACCAAATTGATTTGCCTTTTGGCTAAAGGTTCTAGGCTCCTGAAAAGACTTCCGGGTTGTTCTCTTTTTAGGCTGTATGCAATGCTGGCTTTGCTAACATTTTCAAATTTAGGACTAAGATTCTTTCGGCTCTTTAAAATCATAAATCTAGTCCAATTATTTGAGTCATCTTCTAGGTTTGATTGGAAAATTTTTAAACCAAAAAAATTAGCTGATTCTTTGCTGGCAATGGCTGCGTATTTGGGATTGTTTTGGAGGCTTACAAATTCTGCTGCTAAAGCGGTGTTAGAAAATTCCTTGGCTGCAATTTGAGGATTACTTAAAAAAAAGTTTTTACATTGCTCAAGAGCAGTCGGGTGTGAATAAACTTGTTCTATATAATTAAGGTTAGCGTTACCGGTAGCTACCAGACAGTGCTGGATATTCAGATAAACCTCTCCGCAAATCCAAGCATCATTTTGATGTAAAAGATCATAATTTCCAATTACAGAACCTGCCAAGCTGTTTTCTACTGGTAAAATAGCCAAGTTTTCTACATTTTCTTCTATTTTGGAAAATAAATCTACAAATTTAGGCACAGCTTCAAACTCCTTGTTTAGACCAAAAAATTCTTTGGCTGCCAACCAACTAAACGAGCCTTTAGCCCCTTGAAAATAAATCATTTTGGAACTATAGGTTTATACCCCAAAATTGACAAATCTTGACCTAAAAAAGCTTTCTTTTTAGGGTGTATTAAATATTATGTTATCAATTACTGGGGTTATTTCTTATCTTATTCTTTTTTTGGGACTTTGTGGATTTGTGATAGTGGTAATTTCTTGTTGGAATATTTTAATTCGTAGTTATAAATTCCAAAATGCTTTGGTGATTTTGATTCCTATCTTAATTTTATTAGTAGCGATGAGTTTTTTAGCTATTATTAATCTTCTAAATGTTTTGGGAAGACTTCAAGAAAGTAGCTTTAACACGCTTTTTCAAGTCTAATTAATGTTTGTTGAGTGACTAAATTCTCTTGACGATATTTTTATTCAAAGCTCCTCTAAATAATTATGGCTACAATAGTTTCAGTTTCTTCCAGATGGGTTTTAGATTCTCGGGGTTTTCCAACAGTGCGAACAGCAATTATTATTGATCAACAAGGCAAAAAAGGGGTAGGTACAGCCAGTGTTCCAAGTGGTGCTAGTACAGGCAGCCACGAGGCTTTGGAGCTACGAGATGGAACAAAAGAGTTTGGAGGAAAAGGTGTAAATCTAGCAGTTAATAACGTTTTAACCAAAATTGGAGAAAGAATCTTGAGTCGTGAATTTAGCAGTGCTCAGCTTGTGGATGAGTTTATTTTATCACTGGATCCAAGTGAAAACAAAAGCCAAATTGGAGCTAACGCAATTTTGTCAGTTTCTATGGCTGCTCACAGAGCATTTGCAGATTTGTATAGCTTAGATTTGTGGCAATATTTGCGTAGATTATATTTTTCTACCCTTCCAGCTGTTACCAAATACCCCAGGTTGATGTGTAATGTAATAAATGGTGGAGCTCATGCAGATAATAGTTTGGATATTCAAGAATTTATGATTGTTCCCAACAGCCGAGAAATAGAGACTGACGTGCGAATTGCTGCCGAAATATATCAAACTTTAAAGAAAAATCTCCATGCCGATGGTCATTCTGTAGCTCTAGGAGATGAGGGAGGCTTTGCTCCAAATATCAAATCTACCCAGGAAGCCGTGGAATATTTGCAAAAAGCTATTGCCGATGCTGGCTATAATTCTTTGGATTGTGATCTGGCTATGGATGCAGCAGCTACTGAATTTTATTCTAAAGACAACAATGATTACACACTAGAAAATAGATCTTATAGCCAAGCTGCCATGGTCGATTTTTATAAAAACCTAAAAGAAAATTTCCCAAATTTAATTTCTATTGAAGATGGTTTAGCTGAAGACGATATTTTAGGTTGGGAATTAATAACTCAGGCTCTAGGCAAAAAAATTCACCTAATTGGAGACGATTTGTTTGTAACCAATCCTGAGAGATTCAAAAAGTTGACTGCCAATTCTCCAATTGCCAACGGAGTTTTGATCAAACTAAATCAAATCGGATCTGTTTTAGAGACCTGCCGAATGATTAATTTAGCCAAGGAAAGCGGCTATGTGACTGCTATCAGTCACCGAAGTGGAGAAACCACTGATGATTTTATCGCAGACCTTGCCTTTGCTAGTCAAAGTGAATTTATCAAATTGGGAGCTCCAGCTAGAGGTGAAAGAGTTGCTAAATACAACAGATTATTAGAAATCAAAGAAAGTTTGTCTTAAAGTTAAATTCAAGGCTACAAATTTCCGCTCTCCAAAACAAAACTCACATCCAAACATTACAGATAAATCAAACACTCAAAGCTCAGACAGTTGTTTTCTCATTTGGAAATTCAGCTTTGAATTGAAACTAGAAATAGGGATTATCACCTAACTTTATGCCAACAATTTCCGACCTTCAAAACTTACCTAAGAATAAACAAATTCTACTTTTGGGATTGGGTGGGGAGATTTGGCAGTTTTTGAATTGGTTGATTGAGGTGGTAAAATTTGACCCCAAGCAAATTGTTTTAGCTGATGGTAAAGAACAAATCGACTTTAAAAATTATCAAAAATCTGATTTCGGTGAAGTTTTTTTGGGTAAAAATTACTTAGAAAGTTTGCAAAATCCGGACTTAGAATTGGTTTTTAAAGCTCCTGGAATTTGGAGTCTGAAGCCTGAGCTAGAACAATTTCGCCACCAAAAAGGTGCGGATAAAGTTTTATCTAGTTTGGTTTTTTTCATGCAAAAGTTTCAGCCTCAGATTGTTGGAATTACTGGAACTAAAGGCAAAAGTACAACAGCTTCGCTGACTCATTTCTTGCTTCAAAAAAGTGGTTTTATAAGTCATTATTGCGGAAACACAACGGGTATTTCACCCTATCAGTTTTGGACAAAATTAGATCAAGAAATCAAATGCGGGAAATTTTTTGTGATCGAGCTTTCGTCCTTCCAGCTTCAAGATTTGGGCTATTCTCAAATTTCTCCAAAATATTCAGCAACCACCAATTACTACATTGATCACCAGGACCAGCACAAAACAGTAACTGAATATTGGGCAGCTAAAGATAATTTATTTAAGTTTCTGACTACTTCGGGGTTGGTGGTTTGCCATCAAGAATTAGCCGCTAAATCGGTTCAGCTAAGCTTGATTAAATCCAAAATTTTGCTATCTCAACAAACTACTGAGGATTTAACCCAAGATTTAGATTTTCCGTTAAGAGGCTTACATAATCAAAAAAACTTGAGTATTGCCCTTTGTTTAACCCAAAGCATTAAACTTAACACAAACTCAGAAGCTGAAATTTTAAACCAAATTCTAGAACAAAAAAATATCCTAAAATCAATTTTAAGTGATTATAAAGGCCTGCCACATAGGCTTGAGTTGGTAAAAAAAATTAAGCTAAGTTCAAATTTGGAAATCAACTTTTATGATGATGGTTATGCTACCGAAACGGATGCTGTGGTAGCTTGTATAGACTCCTTAACTATGACTCAAAATGATTTTTTATGGCTGTTTGTAGCTGGTAAAGATAAAGGGTTTGAACTCGCTAGTTTGGCAGATAAAATTAAACAAAAAAAAGACCAAATTTGGAGAATAGATTTTTGTGGAGAAGTTGGTTTGAACATCCAAAAAGCAATGGGAATTGAAAAAATGGAAACTACAAAATTTAAAGAAGTGGTAGTAAATTTTAGAGACAATTTTCAATCTAAAATTAAAGATTTTCAAGGGCAATTAGATCCTAATTTGGGTGATTCAAAAATTACTTTAAATATTGCTTTTTCTCCATGTGGATCATCTTTTGACGAGTTTGAAAACTACACCGAGCGAGCCGAATTTTGGCTTGAAAATATTAATTTAATATAGGTTTATTTTTTATATGTTAATTTCTACTTTATACACTCAAACCCGCTACCCGGAATACACACTCAAAGCCTACAAAACTCATTCCATTCAAACAGTTATAGTCTTTTTCTTGTATATTTTAATTTAGGTTTGAGTATAAAATAAAAATATCCTCCTTATACCCATTACCATAAAATACCCCGTCAGCTATCGCTGCCACCCCTTTCAAGAAAAGGGAGTTTCAAATTTAGTCTTTAATTGTAAATATGTGGCAAATAATAATACTAAATAATTTTTAAATGACTGAAAATTCCGAATTAAAAAATAAAATTTTTGAGGCTGTAAAACTTATTCCAAAAGGTAAAATTGCTTATTTTGGGCAAATTGCAACTTTTATTGGATCCGATGCTAGGACAGTTGGTTGGATTTTATCTGGTATGGGGGTTGATGAATACGAGCTAATTCCTTGGTATAGAGTGGTTAGTAAAAATGGGTTTATTTCTAGCCTTAAGTTGGGTGAAAAAGGGTTATTACAAAAACAAATTTTACTCAAAGAAGGTTATCAAGTTATAGATGATTGTGTTGATATGAATATGCATGGTTTTAGTTTTACAGATTCTAGTGAAGCTGAAATTCTTTTTTGAATTAGATTGCTATTTAGCAGATTTTATGCTATCAATTTGCTATGACGAGGAAAAACTTTCCAAATATTCCCAAAATAAGAGACGGAGATCTAAAGTTTAGCGATTCTAAAAATTTTGAAAAAAATCTAAATCCAAATAATCCAACGGATTCTGCTAAAATTAAATCTAATACTATTCAAGCACCCAAAACTTTCAAATCTAGCTTGGAGTTTGACTTTCTAAGGAGTGAAAATTCAGTTGATCAAAAAGAAATAGCCAGGGGAATGCAAAGTTTGCAAAAAAAGAAACTTTTACAAGAAAAAGAAGTCGCCAAAGCTCAAAGAAGACAAATTAGAAAACAAAAATGGGAAAATTTTATAAAACCTTTTAAAGCAACTTGGAGGGTCGTTTTTTCTATTTTAAAAACTATTTACTGGGTGGTGGTTTTTTTGCTGATGGTTATCCAAGAAATTTGGGAAATTTTAACTTATTTTTTCAAACCAAGAAAGTATAAATAAATTTAAATAGATCTATTAATTAAGACCAATTCGTTGACATCAAGTACAAAATAAACCAAAAATTTACTCTAATGAAATCTTTTTTTAATCAAAACTTTTTAACTAAAAACCTCTTAAAAATTGGTATATTTAGTTTGTTGTTTTTGATTCTTCTGATACCAATTTCTGTGAACGCTCAGTCTCAGCTGACTCCAGATAAAGATCAAATTTGTGGAGGTCCTTGTCCGCTAATTGATACAGAGTTTAATGGCGATTCAGACAGTTTGTTTAGTTTTGTGATTTTTTTTGCTAGGTTTTTGACTTATATAGGAGTTGGTTTGGCAGTTTTATTTTTTGTAATTGCCGGAATTCAATACATCATTGGCAGAGGGGAGGAAGGGAAAAATAATTTGATTACCACTTTTATAGGTTTAATCGTGATTATTCTTGCCTATACAGCGGTAAATATAATCGTGCAGTTGCTTCAAAGCGGTTCACTTGGAAATATTTTTAATGGGTCGGGGACTGCGGATTTTTAGATCTGGTACAATTTTCTAACCCTAGAATACACGCTGACACTAAATAAACTTCTTAGCTTTTCAACAAAATATTTTGTCGTTTTAATTTATTTAGACTCAGTTGAAAAAGGATTGTTATAGATGTATTATTCTATATTTTCAATACAGATTTTGATAATTTATATTTTATTAAAACTATAATTTTTAATATCACGATTTATTTTGCTCAATAAGTTGCAATTTTATCTTAGATTAAGGGTTTGATATATCTTTGAAAAGTTTTTCAACTCTAGGCAAGATATTTATATTCAACAATTTTTCTCTGATTGCTAATCAATTCATAACGAACCCAAACTAAACTATTTTCTGCAAAGACAGTCTTTTCCGGTAAAATGAATTCATGCAAAACTCCCCCATGATTAATAAGTGTTGATTTGGTGTCACTAAACACGACCAAGCCGTAGTAGACATTTTTTTGATCCAAATTTTTAACATATTGATCACGAAGAGTAAAACGATAACTAGTAGAAGTAACATTTTTGTATAATGGTAAATTGTATTTATTACTATAAACAAAATAGCTTAAGCTGACGGTAAAAATAAACACTGTAAATAATATAGGTAAAAATAGTCGATGTAGCCATTTATAGCCCCAGAAATCCTTCCTCCTATAAATAAAAATAGATAAAAACAATAAAAAAATACCTAGAACAAGATACTCTGGAGTTAATAACCAAAAAAAACCAAAAAAATTATCATAAAAAAACTCTCTAAAAGCCCACACTTCTGATAATCTGTAGCTAAAAATTTCTAGGAAAAAAATTGTAATTAAAAACAAACCTAAGCTTACAAACAAGTAAAAAAAAGATTCAATTACAAAAATCCACCTTGGTTTTGGTGTAAAATGGCTAACATGTTCACTTAATTTTGAGTACATATTTTAAAGAAAAAGCTTTTTAATTTTTTGTTTTAGTTTATAAAGTTTAACTGTAATTTGCCTATTAGAAACACGAAAAATATCACTAAGTTCAGTTATAGAAAAACCTTGTAAATAAGCCAAATCTAATAGCTCTTTTTCTTCTAATTTTAGGTTTTGCAAAATCTTTTCTAAAAGGATTTTATTTTCTATCTTACTTCCAAAATCTGAAGCTGTTTTTTTTAGAATGTCTAGATCCTGATCATTGTAATAAAAATAAATTTTCTTACTTTTACGCAAAACATCTAAAGCATGATTGTGAGCTACTCGAAACATCCACGATTTAAAGGTCATATTCAAATTAAATTTACCTAAGTTGTCATAAATTTTAATCCAAACATCTTGAGCTATATCTTCACTTTGACTAAGATTATACTTGGTAAATCTGAGTAGAAAATTTACTAAGTATTGATTGTATTTTTCAAATAATTTACCAAAATCTTCTTTATTTCCTCTTAAAATTGATTCTATTAAATTTTTGTCGTAATTAGGGGTCAAGAGAATTAAATAATTATAAAAAAGTGCCTAGAGAATTGCCTAATCTGAAAGGGACTAGACCAGTTAAAATTTAATTTGAAATACTTTTCAGGTATTTAATATAGATTTTGATAATATGGAGCAAATCTGTCTCTAAGTCAAATACATATTTCTCTAAATCTTTTTTTGATT
>JBIKIW010000039.1:0-13450 GCA_044361365.1 Limisphaerales bacterium
TCAATCAAAAAAAGATTTAGAGAAATATGTATTTGACTTAGAGACAGATTTGCTCCATATTATCAAAATCTATATTAAATACCTGAAAAGTATTTCAAATTAAATTTTAACTGGTCTAGTCCCTTTAGAATTACCAAATCAATACGGGGTAGGGGCAAAGTTGGTGTATTCTGAAGATGGTAGTAAAATCTTTTTTGAGCATAAAAATGTACAATATTCGGATGGTAAAATCATAGGTTTGAATATAAATCACTTTACAATTTGGGCAGTGATTGGCTCCGAAGACGGCAGTTCATTTTTTAATTATGAGAGCTACTATCCTTTAATAAATGAAGCTTCTTTGGTCGGTACGGGAAATGAATGGGTGGAATTATACAACCCTAGCCAAGAAGATTTTAGCCTAAAAGGTTGGAAGTTAGCTTTTGATTTAGACCTGGTAATTTCAAAAAATGGAGCAAATCAAAAATACCAGTTTAAAGATACTGACGTGATAAAAAGTAAAGACTTTTTTACTGTAGAAACGGGTAAATCATGGCTCAACAACAAAATTGACACTGTCCAATTAGTTTCAGCAACGGGTATGGTTGTTAATCAACTTGGCTACTCCGATCTAACCAAAACTTCCACCAGCAATCTAAAACAAGGAGGCTTCGAAATTGGCACTTTAGATAGCAGTAGCACAATTGCTAGGGTTCAAGACGGAGTTAATTATTTGGTTAAGAGATCTGGAAGTGAGGTTACAAAAAATAAATCCAACAATATCTCAGAAGATAGTACTTTTTTGGGTTTCGATTGGTGACGGAAATTACGGAATTGAATCAGAGCGAGAAAATTCAGCAAATCTTCCAAAGCCGGTTGATAACAAACCTATCAATTTTGGCTTTTCTCACAATCTTTTGGCTAACAAATGGGAGCAGGTTAAATTTAATTACGCCACCTCTGAAATGACCAAAACTCTTGTGAACACAATCAACCCTTTGGTTACCCTAGATAGCAACTCTGGAATCAAGTGGCATCACTTTAGGATAATTAAAGACGGCGAAACTGAAGATGGGAAAGATGCAACTGTGGGAAATGGTTTCGGAGTTGGCGGCTATATTTTTTCGATGGTTACAAATAATCCAGAACCTGGTATTAAAAATTTAGATTTTAGCCAGATAGAAGGTAACAAAAACCCGTCTGAATTGGATATTTCTAATCTTGAAAATGGAAAGTACTGGCTAATATTTGGAGCTGAAGATAACAAAGGGCAAAAGTCAGCTCCCACCAAAAATCAAGACCCTCGAATCCGAATCATGGTCAACAACACCGATCCTCAAGACACAGGTTTTATCAAATTAAAAAGCTTTGATTGTAAAAATATTTTGGCAATTGATCAAAACACCTTTAATATTGATGGAAAAATCTACTCAAAAAATGATATATTAGAGCTTTGGGAAAATCCCAGCTTGCTTTCAGAGTGTTCAAATTCTTATTGGAAAGATAATATTTATTTGAAATACCAACTAGCTTCAACTTTTGATGAAACTAAAGAAAGTTTTAATTAGGGTTATATCAGAGGCGTCAGTAATGATCAGACATATTTTGATAAATACTCAATTTTTGGAGTGTATAAACTTGAAGATAAAAATGATCAAAGTAGAGTTGTTTTGAGTTGTTTTGACAGTCAAAATGCCGACCTCTCCAACAATTCTGAGTATCTTACCATTCCCAAAAAGGATGCTGAGGTAAAGTGTTTGTATCTATCCAAATCCAACCTCGGTCAAAATTCTATTAGCGGTAAATTTTACGAAGATAGAAAGGCAAATGGTCAGATGGATGGGGATGATGATTATTATAAAGTCATGGGAGGTAATCAGTCTTATTATGGACAGTTGCCAGCAACTTTGTACGATCAAAATTGGCAAAAAATTGCCGTAAATAACACCCCAAACAAAAGCCCTTATTACTCAACGCCGAATGAAAATGAGTTTTATCAACCCTCTCAGGTTCAGGAAAACGGACATTACAAATTTGAAAACTTACCAGACGGGCAATACAATTTATGTACGAACTACAACTGGAATTATCTCTATTCTATCAAGCCAGGGGTTAATTTTGCTGAAAATTTAGGACTACCAGCTGGAGTTTCTGTAGTGGTAAGCAACAAACCTTTTGATTACTTTTATGGTGGTAAAAAAGCTCCAGATTCTAGTTATTACTATTGCTATCAAATTAACCTAAACGGACAACCAGTTTCGGGTTTAGACTTTGCTTTTCGTGATTATTATGGTGATTATCAAAATTCTAGCAGCTCAAGTTCTGTACAATCTAGCTTCAGTAGCTATTCTCAAGAAAGCAGTATTTTAAACTCACAATCTTCTACGTCAGATTATTCTAGCTCAAGTTTGTTTTCAAACTACTCTTCTTCAGAAAGTTCCTCGGGTATAAGTAGTTCAAATTCGAGTAGCAGTTTTTACTCTTCCAAGGGCAACTCAAGCTCGCAATATTCATCAACTCAAAATTCAGAGACTTCTAGTAATTCAGCTTTTTCAAGTAGCTCAGATCAACAAAATAACTCTCAAATTTCAAGCATTAATTCATCAAATGTCTTAAGTTCGATTCAACCTTCTTCTCAAAATAATTCACAAAATGAATCTTCCTCACTTCAAAATAATAATTTAACTCAAACTACAACTTCCACCCAAAATCAAAATCCAACTATCCAAAATTTTCAGGATCTAAGCAATCAATCGGAGGTCAATAATTTTAGCAGTCAATCAAATTCAAGTAAATTATCTCAAAGCTATTCAAGTTACAACACTTCTTCCAATATAAGTTTTAAAAATGAGAATTTTTCCAATTCTAAAAGCGAAGGAGAAGTTTTGGGAGTTAGTGAAATCAGTGATAAAAATAAACAAAACTGGTTTTCTTGGTGGTGGTTAATTTTTGTTCTAATGCTTGCTATTGTCGGTTATTTTATCTATAAAAATAGATTTGATAAACAATAACTTTGCCAAGTATGAGTTTTTTACCTTGAATTGATTTAATATGAGTTTGGATTTTTTTGGTATAATTTTATTAATTTTTGGAGGGTGTTTTTTGTTAGTAATATTTTTACTTTTTAGGAAAAAAAACGATGCCTGGAAAGTTGGTATTCTTAAAAAATTTAGTAATCTTAAAAATCAAAAGCTACCACCGAAATATTATTTATTGGAATTGGACAAACTTTTAGAATTTGCTTTTCAAAATAGATTTTCTAAAAAAGAGTCTTTGGGTAAAATATTAAAATCTAAAAATAAAACCTTCTCTAAAAATAGATTAAACGACATCTGGTTTGCTCACAAAATTCGTAACAAACTAGCTCACCAAGTTGACACCGAAGTTTCCGAGCAAGACATTTTTAAAGCAATAGACATTTTTCACAAGGAATTTAACAACCTATAATTCAACTCCCTTGCAATTCTTAAATATTTATACTTAAAATCTTTTATATGCGTAAATTACACACAGTCTTACTTTTTGCTCAAAATAAACGTGGGGTTTTGGAAAGGATCACCATGATGATTCGTAAAAAAATGTATAATCTAGAGCAGATTACAGCCTCTGATACAGAAAAAGAAGATATAAAACGCATAACAATTTCTTTTTCCCACGAAGAAGAAGCCAAATTAGAGCAGATAGTTTCTCAATTAAAAACCATCGTGGAAGTCATCGAAGCAAAAATTATCGATCACCAAATCTCACTACTACGAGAAGTGGCTATTATCAAAGTGAAAAGAGAGTCTCAAAAGTTGTCTGAAATCATTGCCTTAGTGGATATTTTTAAAGCCGAGGTAGTTTTTACCAAAACAGACTATGTTATCTTACAAATAGTTGGAACTCCACGAAAAATTCAAGATTTTATTTCTTTAATACAACCTTTTGGAATATTAGAAATGGGTAGTAGCGGAGGTGTTGCTATGGAAAAATAGATCTTAGAGTTTTGATTAAGTTTTTTAAAGAGCTCTTCTTTAGTAGGTTAAAATTTTTACCAAGAACTTAATTTAATTATATTTTATGCAAAACAATGTTGATATTACACTGGCTTTTTTAACCAACAAGCTTAATCTAACACCCAGAAGGTTTGAAGTTTTGTTAAGTTTTTACCCACAAATTGAAGATGCGGTTAGCGATAATTTTAACAAAATTAATCCTTTAGAACACAAATGGGTTGCACGCTGGAGTCAAGTCAAAAATTATTCTCAAGAGCTAAATAAATTCGAAGAATCTTTACTTTCATCCAAAGTTAATATATTGAGCTGTTTAAGCTCTGATTATCCTGAGCGTTTAAAAGATCTTAGCGATTATCCAATTGTACTTTATTTTCAAGGTAGTTTAGACGTTTTGAAGCACAATCTATTGGTTACAGTGGTCGGTTCTCGAAATTATACGAAGTATGCAGAGTTAGCTTTAAGTAAAATTATGAAGCCGCTATGTATTGCCGGAGTGGGTGTCGTATCTGGTTTGGCAGTTGGCATTGATGGTCTTTCACATAGACTTGCTCTGGAAAACAACTCTCCCACAATTGGTGTTATTGGTTCGGGTTTGGACGATAGTAATTTTTATCCTGGTGAACATTTAGGTCTAAAAAATCAGATTTTAGGGCAGGGCGGTTTGGTTTTTTCTGAATACGCTCCAGGTACAAAGGCTACACATTTTACTTTTCCAGCTAGAAATCGAATCTTGGCAGCTCTAAGCAGCCTAACTCTGGTGATACAAGCCAACCAAAAGTCGGGGAGCTTGATAACCGCTAGAGAAGCGTTGGAACTTGGACGACAGGTGGCTACAATTCCAGGATCAATTTTGGATGTAAATCTATCTGGAAACATGAAATTATTAAAAGAAGGGGCAAATTTAATCACTGATTCTCAAGACGTTTTTCAACTTCTTGGAGTTCAACCCCAGTCTTTATTTGATACTCCCAAAAAGATTGATTTTAATTCAGCAGAAGAAGAATTGGTCTACAAAAACTTAGGGCTAGAACCACAAAATATTCAGACAATTTCTGAAAAAGTTGGGCTAGATATTAGTATGCTTGGAAGCCATCTGACAATGTTAGAAATTTCTAATTTAGCTATTAATTTGGGTGAAAATAATTGGGCTAAATGTAGCTAGTTGCTGGTTAATAGCTTTAAGAGCAAAAAACACCATGGGGCTTGGCGGTCGAAATAAATTCGACCTTGTTCAGCATTGCTCCGCATGCCTTCTCTCAGTCGCCGTGGGGCTTTTGACCATTAATTTTTTTTAAATCAACCTTATAAAGTGACTATGGATCAGCAACTTATTGATTTAATTCAAAAGACAACCTATATATCTGAAGGGGATAAAAGTTTTTTGGTTGAAAGTCTTCCTCAAATGAATTCTTTAGAGAAGCTTAGGCTAAGAGGTGCTTTGGTTGCAGGGCAAGCCCCTAGAATATTGCAATCTTTGGAAATGACAAGGGCTAAATTTTTTCAGAAAGAAGCACCAAAAAAACCTGACATATTAACCAAAATTAGTAATGTTTTTAGCGGAAAAAAAGAAAATGAAATTTTAGCTCATAGCATTTTGACACAACCGAACATTCTTGGAGGTCAACCACCTCAAGCAATTAGAGGAGAGAATATTCGACCCTTGCAAAGGTTGGAAGAATTTTACCATCCAGGTCAGCTTTCAATGTTGAGTACAAATCATATAAACTTCGGGTTAAACACTAACACTGAACAAATTATTCAAAACTTTTTGGCGAGTTTAACTGATGTATTTAGCAGAATAGATAATGTAAATCTCAGGCGTTCGTATTTTATGAATTTTATAGAATCATCGCTTTTTGTTAGTTATATAAACACAACCCTAACAGCATTTAGACATCCTGAACTTCAACCACCAAAAATTATTTTGAATCTTTTATATCAAATTAATCAGCAATATTTAAACAATAAACAATTTCAAGTTGCAGCTGTTATAAGTAATCACTTACGAAATCTCTGTGGAGTCTAGTTAAGAGATATTTAAAACCATTTGCCTAAATTATTTTTGTGAAATATAATTCAAATAATTAAAAATAAATAATTAAAAACATACAACATGTCTTTACCAGATAACAACCAAAACTACTCCAACAAGGTTAATCCAGTTCAATCAAAAAAGAAAGCTAATAAAGCAGCCATTTTTGCTATAAGTATAGTACTTCTTTCATCAATAGGTTTTGCCACATTCTTATTGATTTCATCTTCTAATAAACCAAATGGTACTAGCACAGCCAATAACAGCACAAATAATGTTGTTGTTAGCTCATCTAGCTTAGCTTCATTAGAAAGTAGCTCCCAGCCATCAGATCCTTTAACAGAGAGTGTTATATCCAAAGAAGATCTTCAAGCAGAGAGACAGAAAGTTACTGATTTTAACTCAAAAGGTATAGTTTTTAACGCTGAAGACATTACTGCAAAGCCATTAACTACTGAAAATCTTAAAGTTCTAAAAACGGATTTCGGAAGTGAAGCAAAATCAATAGTTGCCGAGTCTGGTAAAAAAATTAAATTGACTATTAAATATTCAAGTATTGGAGACAGAAGTTTTGAAAAAGGTAGTTTATACATCAAACTGTCCCAGGGGTTAAAAATTGTTCCGGATTCTATGAAAGATGCTTTCACTGGATCTCAGGAAATTGCAGTGGCTAATAGTGTTTACAATGATAAAGATAATTTAATTATTTACGGACCAGGAACTGGCGATAAAAGTTCAAACCAAATCAAAGTTGGAGAAATGGGGGCATTTACAATGACTGTAGAAGTTGATAGCAGCTTTGAAGTTCTAGGAGTTGCTTCTTATATTAAAGAAGATGGTGGAAAAGTGGGTCAACCTTCAATATTTTTTGTAGAAATTAAAAAATAAAACACACAAATAACAAAAACAAATATGTCTAATAACAAAAAGAAATTTCCTTTATACAGAGCCTTTGCTTTAGGCCTTGTGGCTGTAGCAGTTGTAGGGACGGTAATTTTTGCAGGTTTAAATACCAACAAGAAAAAAGATCAGGCAAGTGCATCAGCCAATCAAGTATGTGGTGGTGCATCTCTAAAAATGGCACCCGGGGACACATGTAGACTTAAAATAACTTATACCAATGGAGAAGGGCAAGCGACGACAAATTCAATTTTAAAAATATTTGCAGGAAAAGCT
Organism: Limisphaerales bacterium; assembly: GCA_044361365.1. Lineage (GTDB taxonomy): Bacteria > Patescibacteriota > JACMRA01 > JACMRA01 > JACMRA01 > JBIKIW01. Next base: position 7,183 of record JBIKIW010000039.1, read on the forward strand.
TTTGAGATAAAACCAGCTAATTTTACCGATGAGATGTTTGTTGATGGGGCTTCTCAAGGAGTAGCAAATGTAACTTACGCTAACACTGTAGACACATCGAACGCTAATAGTACTTGGGGAACCACACTCTTCTATTTGCCAGGAAGTGCCAAAGTAACAACTTCGAAAACACCTGGAACTTTGCAACCAAATACGACTGGAGAAATTTATTTTGATTTAAAATTACTAGATAATGTTCTTAATTTGAACAGAGCTGGCACTACTAAATATGCAGTAGGTGATGTGTTAAAAACGCCGGTTACGGACTTGGACAATTTATCAACAGAAGGAGTCATGTCTTTTCTTCAAGCTACAGAAATAACCGGAGCTAAAATTGTAAAGGGTGGTGTTGATATAGAGATTTTAGCCCCTTCCAAGGCAACCTACACAACTACAGGAACTTTAACTGGTACCTCAGGAAGTGCAGTTGGTGGAACAATCACAATCACAGGATCACCAGCCTTAACTGGATCAGCAACTTACACTAATGGAGGAAGTTGTTCTATCACAGGAACAATTGCTTCTAATGTATTTACCCCAACAGGAAATATCCCAGCAGCTTGTCCAACTGGATCAAATACTACAGGAAAAATAACTTCTGGAGCAACTGATGTAACTGGAATTGCTACCAATTTTGTAGGAAACACCACAGGAAATTGTAACGACAAATTCGGAGACAACTGTAGATTATATTTTGTAGGATCAAACAATGCGGCAGTTGTATGGAATTCAGCTTTCCAAACCAACACAGGCTGGAACAGAGCTCAAAAATATAAAGATGGAGTAGCAAAATTAGTTTTTGATAATATTAAAACTAGTGCTGGGGCAACTATTGTAAATGGGTCTGCTTGTGAATTTAAACTAACTCGTTTTGGAGCTGTTGATACTTTAAAAACCTTAAATGCAAACACTACAGCAGGTAAAGCCGAAGTAAGTTTACCAGTAGTTGATCAAACTGTAAATTACTATACCGTTGTTGTAACTTGTACTGAAACTGGAACCAGCGAAGTAGTAAAAGATTATGATAGGTTAGTGCTAATCGTAGGGGCTTCTGGAGATAGAACAGGTCCTGATTTAGATCTTTAAACACAAGAAATAAATAAACTATTAATAATATGACTAAAATAAAAACAAGCATACTTCAAAAAAGCTTAGGATTAGCTTCAATTCTATTCTTATTTGTAAGTATTATTTCAAACATTCCAACCCATGCAAGACTTGCGGATGTCACAACAAACGTATCAACTGCTATTGCTAAAGATAGAACAGCTCCTATAACAATCTATTTTAGCTATGGAAGTGCAACCGCTGATTCTGACATTCTAACTGCAGTTTCTAAGGCCACCTTAGATAAATCAGATTTAGAATTTGTTAACACTGGTATCGAAGATTGGTACAATGGTAGCCCAACTAGAACAGATGCTGAAAATCCACCAGCTCAGCCAGTTTGTAATGCAAATTTTACTGGTCCTAAATATCAAATTAGCAGCTCTTTAATTTCTGCGAACTCTTTCACATATGGATTACAAAGTGCGAGAAACGCATCTGCTCCTAGTGGTTCTGCAAGTGTAGATAAACTAAGAGAAAAAGCAACAGGCTGTATTAAAGTTACCTTAAGGGTTTCTGCATCAGCTGCTGTTGGAAGTGTAGTTGCACTCACTTTTGATGAAGATTTTGGAAACTCTCCAAGTTACGCAGATGCAAATAGACCAGGTAAACAAATTGTTAATTTCACAATTGGTGCTGCTCAAAATACAAGCAGCACACCATCTTCTGTAGCTACTAGCAGCGTCGCAGTAAGTTCTGCGGTTGCAGTAAGTTCAAAAGCGGCAGTATCATCTGTTATTACCACTGTTTCAAGTGTTGCACCAGTAAATACTAGTTTAGCTAGAACAGGTGGTGCAGAGGTTGTTACAATAATAGCTGTTTTTGCTTCTGGAATTGTAGGATTTATAGCTTTTAAGGTTTACAAAAAAAGAATCAGCAAAGTTGACGTTGGTGGTGGTAATTTTAAAGGAAAGAAATAATTTACTAAAAATAAATTTTTAGAGAAGCCCATTAATTTGGGCTTTTTTACTTAGCATTTTCGGCTTTACCCGAAAAATTGGAGTTTTTTAACTAGATAAAATCTTATCAATCATCTGTTTCTTCCTATCTAAGCTTAGATCTCTGTGAAGTCTAACTTTGTATTTCCATTGTCCAAAACTACCATCGGCTGAATTAGTTGTGGTGGGAATATTTAACTCAGGGCAATCCTGGAAACTAAACAGATATGGCAAATTAGTTTTAATTGATCTAAAAACTGATCTTAATCTTTTGTGTTGAAATTGTCCTTGATCATTTCTTTCTTTTAAGAACAAAGTATATTTTTCTTTAAGGTTGTTAAATTGCTTTGTAAATTCATTTTTGGATAAATTTTTAAGATTTAAAATTAATTGTCTTAATTCTTGTCCACACTCCGTTTTAGTTTTTCTAGTTGTATATCTGGTTACAATCTGCACTTGATGAAAATGACAGATTTGAATTGGTATAGTGTTAAAATATCTTTGTAAGAGCTGTACCACCCCCTTTCTACCATCAATAGTAAAGGATTTAAAGGTGTAGCCTAAATTAGTTAGATTTGTTAATTCTTCCAGGTAATAATTTAATTTTTCTGTATCTACATATTTCCAGGATAAATTCTTACCCAGCCTTCTAAAAACCATCACACCTAGAGATTTTTTAAAGAAGGTAGTATCAAATATTAGGTTTAAAGGTTTAGGGTCAATTATTGATAGAGGTTTTCTAAACTTAAACTCATCAAAATATTTACGTAAGGTATCTTCACTTTTACCATATCTAATTTCTAATTCAGTGTTTGTTTGTGAATTGTATAATCTTCATATACTCTTTCTACCCAAGAATTATCTTTTAAAATGAATTTATGATTGCAATTTAAGCATTTGTATCTTTGTATATTACCAGTGAAACCTTGCTTGGTGACTTTTTTAAATTGGCATTTAGGGTAACAGTTTTTTTCTCAAAATGATCATAATATTTAGAGTTAAAATTTAAGTAAAAGATAATTGAATATTTATCTTCTAACTTATCTTAGCTATTTAATCGTGTAAAGTGGCAAACGTAGCTCCATAATCTCAGGTAAAGCCGGTTTTTAGTTTAAAAACAACAAATAAACCAACTCCGCAAAATATCTTAACTTAATTTTAGAATTAGGAGTTTTAAAGATTATTAGATTTTATCAAAAACAAAAAGTAAATAAGTTTAAATTTAATAAATTGACGGAATCGCAAAAGTTTTTCGAAGTTGTTTTGATGCATGTCCATAGTGAATCTGAACACATTCACACAAAATCAAACAAAAATGACTTAAAGTCCAAGCTAATTCAGTTTGGCGTCTCTTTACTTGTATTGCTCGTTGTTCCATGGGGGCTAAGTCAACTTACCAAAGATAATGTCCAGGATATTCGCAATAAAAACCCACAAGTAGCGAATAGACCGGCAATGAATTACTACAAAAGTCGAGTAGAAAAAGTCAAAGGTGAAGTGAAACCTGATCCTAATAATGCTGTTTTAGGTTTTCAAGAAATGGAAGTTAAGCCTTTAGAGGGTCCAGAAAAAGGACAAATTTTTAATCTTGAAACTCAAGTGAATTCAACAGATGAGTTTTCTAAATACAAAGAAGGGGATGAGGTTATTTTGATGAGGACTGATAGTGACAATCAAGTTCGTTATTATATTTCAGAAAGATACAGACTAAATCAACTTTTATTTGTTGCTATTGCTTTTATTTTCTTGGTTATAATTTTGGTTGGAATCCGAGGTTTGACGGCAATAAGCGGTCTTTTGTTTAGTATTTTAACCATAACCACCTTTCTAATTCCATTAATTTTATCTGGTCAGAATGTTATTTTGGTTACTTTTTTAACTGGATTGTTTATTCTTACGATTTCTTTTTATCTTTCACATGGGTTTAGAAAAGCTATTACGATTAGTTTAATTTCTAGTATTATTACAATCACTTTAGCTACACTTGGCTCTATTTTGGTTGTTTATTTTACTCGGCTTTCAGGTACAGGCTCAGAAGATGCATATCAACTCCTTTACAGCAATACTACAGGAAATTTAAACTTCAGAGGGTTGCTTCTAAGTGCTATCATTATAGGGTCTCTTGGTGTGATTGATGATGTCACAACCACTCAAGCCGCAACGATTGAAGAGCTTGCTAAAGCGAATCCAAGATTGACAACGGTAGAGCTGTATCAGCGTGGGATGAAGATTGGTCAAGAGCATATAATTTCTGTGGTCAACACACTGGGGCTTGCATATGTAAGTGTTGCGATGCCTTTAATCATGTATCTTACAATCTACAACCAAACTCCGCTTTGGGTTACTCTAAACAGTGAGATGATTGCTGAAGAAGTTATTCGAACAATTGTAGGTAGTGCAACTCTTCTTTTAGCGGTTCCTATTACCACACTTTTAGCAGCCAGATTTTTACGCAACCCACACAAAGACGAAAATCACGAAGATTATAAAAAAGAATCTCAACAAAAGCTAGAAAAGCCAAAATTTAAAATCCAAAATGTTTTTCAAAAAATACCCTTTCTTTCTAAACCCAACATATCAAAGTCAAAGCAAGAAAAGCTAAAAGAACCCAACTTGAAAGATAAAGATTTAATAGAAAAAGATTTCTTAGGAAAGCTAAACAATTTTAATACTGTTCTAGAAAATAAGGCCAAAAACGAAGAGCGTATAGTTAAAGATGATTACAAAATTGAACCAGAAAAATTTGAAAACCCAAACCCAACTGTAGATAAGCAAACTAAAGAAAATTTTAGTAAAATTGAACAAGAAGTAGCAGAAGCTGCCTCAAGTGCTAATAACGAACCTAAAGTTGAAGAAAAAAAGACTGTCGAATATATTGAAAACCCCACAATTTCTGATTTTACAGAGCAAGTAAGGTCAAAGAAAAGGATACAATTGTAGCTGAGAGATTCATTTTGGATCAGATTGATGTTTCAAAAAAGATTAATTATTGGGGCTGGGAGTTTTGGTTACATTTACCACCAATAGTTTTAGCAAATTGTTCATTTTTTCTCTTTAATTCTATAAATACCCAGTCGCTTGCGACGGGGAGGTAACGTCCCTTGTCATTTAGAGCAAAGATACACCTAGCTATCTAGGTGGCAAACCATACACACAAAGAACACAATGTCAACCTTCTAATGTACCATTTTGTAGCTACAGTAAAATATAGAAAAAGCCTAATCAACAAAGAAATAGAAAAAACTATAAAAGAAATTAGCCAAGAAATATCAAATCGATACGAAATATACTTTTTAGAAATAGGCTCAGACCTAAATCACATACACTTTTTAATACAATCAGTACCAACATACTCACCAACCAAAATAATCACTACGATAAAAAGCATATTAGCTAGAGAGATATTTAAAAAACACCCAGAAGTAAAAAAAGAACTATGGGGAGGTCAATTTTGGACAGATGGATATTATGTAAACACAGTATCCAGATGTGGAGGAGAAAAACAAATCCAAAAGTATATTTAAAATCAAGGTAAAGACCCAAGAAAAGATTACAAAAAAATACTCGAAAACAAAAGCCAGATTCTATTCACCGAACTTTGAGCGAAACTAATGCCTCGCTGCTTGCGGCGAGGTTGATTTACTAGAATATATCTATTTCATCAACCACCACGAGCATACCCCGTCAGTCTGCGACTGCCACCCTTTTCAAAAGCACGCCTGCCCTATGCTGAAAGCATCTTCTACAGAATAGGTATGTTATATTGACTACTAATCCTGATAGCTTGAGCTAAATTAGTATAACCATTGTAGTATTTCCCCATAATAGATATATTCTAACCCTGTGTCCTCTTCTGGGATCAGGGATTTCTTTTAATTTGGTTAAATTAGACATATTTTGTGGTAAGAATAATCTAATTTTTGTCTAGGGTAAGGCAGGTGTGCTTTTCAAAAGGGGAATTTTGAGCTTATCTCTATTTAACTGTTAAGTTGTTGTTAGTGAAATGAGTATAAGACTATCTAGTATATCGATCTGTGATGTCAAAAACCTCTAAACCTGAACAAGTTCAAACACATATGGCACATTTAGAATGGTAGAAACTAAACAACTCTACTATGCTAACTAGCAACATGTCATATACAGCTGAAGATAAACTTAAAATTATTCAGTATTCTCTCAAACAC
>JBIKIW010000040.1:0-13349 GCA_044361365.1 Limisphaerales bacterium
GCAAAGAAATATTTTGAACTACATCTTAAAGAATCTGAATGGAGGTGGGGTAAAACCACAAACCAACTGGTTGACGAACTACCTAAAATTTTGAAGGATTTTGATTATTATTTCCTAGCCTAGAGCCAAAATTAATTATAAAATCATCCCTAGTGGTTAATTTAATCTCAAAACTAATTTAGCTAGGATTTAAATATTACTATTTTTATGACTCAACTAACTTACCTAAAAAATCCAGATTTATTTAACGATAAAGCCAAAATATTGGAAATTTTTAAAACTGAAACTGTCTGGCAGCTGGTGTTGGATAAAACCATTTTTTATGTGCAAGGTGGTGGTCAACCAAGTGACACAGGGATCATCAAAAACTCGACAGGTGAATTTGAAGTAACTAAAGTTTTTAGAGATGAAAACGGCAAAATCCTACACATTGGAAATTTTACAAATGGAAGTTTTGAAATTGGTCAGGAAGTTGACCTGATCATTGATGAAACCAAAAGAAATCTTCACTCCAAAATCCACTCAGCTGGGCATTTGCTAGATCTTGCAATTCAAAAATCAGGTTTAAATTGGATTGCTGGCAAAGGTTTTCACTTTGTAGTTGGTAGTTATGTGGAATACCAAATTCCTGAAAATTCTTCTCAAAATCTAAATTTGGAGGAGCTAAAAAATATAGTCCAAATCAACTTCGATGAACTTGTAGCCCAAAAATTACCCTTCAAAATCAGCTTTGACGAGACTCAAGCTTATAAAGGTGAACCACTTCGAAAAGTCGAAATCGGCAGTCAAATTGAATGTCCATGCGGAGGAACTCATGCCAAAAATACTTCGGAGTTAGCAGGTTTTAAAATCAGCAAAATAAAGCTAAAAAGTGGAATGACAAGGATTAGCTATGGGCTGGCTTAGTACGACTCAAATAGTTTTAATCAGGGTTTCAGTTGTCTCCGTAGGTTTGGCAATTAGCAACAACCTCTTAGCTTTTGTACACGTAAGAAGTGGCTATTTTAAACCACACTATATTTCATTGCGGTCATATAAATTCATATTTAAAGTATTCCTAACTGCAAGTAAATGATCTACCTTGGTTTATAAAAGTTTCGCCATTAAATATAGCCATCCAGTTGCTTATATTATTTTCGTTTAAGGATTTTTTATTGGGCAAGTAATCTGTAGTAGTGTTTTCAGGGAGTGATTCTGTCAAAGCAAGATCTACAACATCTTCATCTTTTAAGCGATAACCTCTTTCTCTGATACCTTTCTCTTGATATGAAAGACTGTTTTGATAAGTTTCTCTGTTATCGATTTTATTTATTTCTTGCTTAATGGTAGAATTTTCTTGGGCTAAAAGTAAATTTGATTGATTGCAGTCATTTATTTTTATAATATAAAATATATTTAACCAAACAAGACTAAACAGAACAATATTAAATATTGGTATAAAAAATTTGGAATTTAGAACTCTGTTAATTGAGTCCATATTGACTAATATTTAGTGAATCTTTCGTAATCAATGGCGGTTGCCTGAGCTTCTATTTGCTTTAGAGTTTCAATAGTAACAGAAACTAAAATTAACAAAGTAGTACCTCCTACGATTCCAGTTAAATTACTATCAGAAAATTGAATATAGTTATTAAAGATAATAGGCACAACTGCTATAATAGCTAAGAATATACTACCTGCAACATTTAATCTATTAGCTAGATAGCTCAAATAATCAGCAGTTTGTTGACCTGGTCTATGTCCAGGAATGTAAGCACCTGATTTTTGTAGGTTATCAGCAACCTCTTCAGTTTTGAAAGCAACTGTAGAAGTGTAGAAAAAGGTAAAGAAGATAATAAAGATAAAGTAGTAAAAGGTATAAGCTAAGAAACCTTTAAATTGAAGTCCGAATTCTGGTAAGAATCCTAGATTTCCAGACGGGAATTCTACACGGAAATATGTTCCATCAAAAAGAACGTTTTTAAGCTGACTTTTGGCTAATTTTTCACGATCTGCATCTGTAGGGTTTTCGGGTAATTTATAATCTTTTTCTTGTTTGAAAGTTGAAACAGTGAAACCGAATAAATCTTGACCAACCGTGCTATCATAGTTTTTAGCAGTAAGTATTTTTTGAGGATTGCTTGAGTTAGTAAAACCAAAATACTCCCCTTCTAATTTGCCACCAGTTTGTTCTGTACTAAGGTAAGTTTCTACTTTCTGGGCGTTAGTTCTTACTGATTCAATATTAGCTGTAAAGAAGAATCGTGATACAATTGTTGGGAATAAAATGAAGGATACAGCAAAGATGATAGGTAAAACACCAGCCATATTTACTTTTATAGGTAAGTTAGCTTGTACACTAGACATGGTTCTAGATTTTCCTTCTGAATGCCCTCTACGAGAATATACTACAATAAGATTGCGTACGGCGTCGTTTATAAATACCACGAAAAACAAAGTTATTACCAATATAAGAGCAAACCAAAATCCAATTCGAGCTGATTCCCATTGACTATTTTCCCACAGAAGAGCCTTCCAAACATCCCAATTACCTAATTTAGAGAAATTAAATTTTTCAAAAAGAGTTCTTACGTTAGGCCAAACATCGCTCCAAAGTTTGGATAAACTACTAGGTAATCGTACGACAATTCCTGATAAAATGATTAAAGAGATTCCATTTCCCATTTTCATTTCAGTAATAATTTCTCCAATCCACATCATAATAATGCTTCCAGCTGTCATGGATGCTATAACCGCAAACCAATACCAAAAAGTTTCCCAAGTAATTTGATTTCTAGTTAAAACTTCAGGTAAATCTATTGTTACCCCTTGGGATTTACTACTTCCGCTAGAAAGGAACTGTAGTATTCCCCATGAACTCAAAGCTCCTAAAGGGACAGCCATTATTCTAGTCCAACGGTTAATCTTTTCTTGTCCCAACTGGCCTTCCTCTGTTTGAATTTCTCTAATCTTAGGAACAATAACTCCCAACAACTGAACAACAATTGAAGCAGTGATATAAGGCCCGACACCTAACATCACAAAAGATAGTCTTCCATAGGCACCTCCAGAAATATTATTTAATAAACTAAATACCTGATCATTATCAATAATCGGTGAGATATTTTGAATATCTAAAACAGGAATTGGAACATGAGCTAGTAACCTAGCAGCAATTAATAACAAGAAAATACTTAAAAGTTTTCCTCTAAGCTCTTTGTCTGTAAAAACAAGTAAAATTCGGCGAAACATATTCTATATATACAATAATCATACAAAACAGGCTATTAATTATTTAGTCAAGCAAGTTAGCCTAATGTAAATAAAATAATAGTAATTTTGTAGATCTTAAAAAGGCATTTGAACGCTAATGCTATCAACATCAATCTCAGGCAAGTCAGAATCATTTTTTGCTGGTTCAGACACTCTTTTGTTGGCTTTTACAGGGGGGATGCTAGGATTTGTACTTTCACTAACACTTAGTGACTCTGCTTCAGCTCTAGAAGTTAGCATTTCCATTTCACGGACTTGAATATCTGTAGCATATCCTTTGGTTCCGTCAGGTTTATCCCAAGATCGGTTTTGAAGTTTTCCAATTACAGCAACTCTGTGACCTTTTTTTAGATACTGTTCAAACAGCTCAGCAAGTTGATCCCAAGCACTGCAGTTAAAATATTGACTTAGCTTTTGACCATTTTGATCTTTTCCGTCGTCAACAGCAAGTGAAAAACTCGCAATTTTTTTACCAGATTGAGTTAGTTTGATTTCTGGATCTTTGGTTAAACGACCAATTAAGGTTACTTTATTCATATATATAATATAATAGGTTTATAAATTTATTGAGGGTGGGTTTTTATCAGCTTCGTCTAATTGGATTTCAGTAGAGTTTGAATTTGTTTGGCGATTTGCAAAAAACTTAAACAAAATAAATAAGACATAAGCTATTGCTTCGTAAGCAAACCAAAAACTAAATAGAATAAAAAATATCTTTTGCCAGGACTGATCATTGTTTGAAGTTGGTAATTTTTGACTAATTAAAACAACAAAAAACAACAAACTAAAGATCAAAGAAACAATTCGAGCTATTAATTCTTCAAGACCTGAAAGAAAATTTTTCATCACCCAAATACAGAAGAAATACTTTCAAGTTGTCAATAGCTTTTACTTTCTCTATCTTGTTCTCTTTGAATATCTCGATTTTTTAGAATATCTTTTTTGTTGTGTATCTTTAGTCCTTTTACTGTTGCAATCTCAACTTTTAGCCACCTACCTACTCTTTTTATGGATAATGGAACACAGCTCATTCCTTTAATCGATAAACCTTTACGAATATTTGTAAGCTCTTTTTTCTTTAAGAGCAATGGCACGTTTTCAGTCATTTTTTCGTTTCCAAATCCAATAATTTGAAGCTGTTTTTGCTGATATACCACAAATTTACCTAAAAGGTTAACTTTTTTTGCAGTAATCATTTTTACCATCACACCATCTAAGGCCATACCTGCTTGGAAGGTTTCTAAGATTTGGTAATCAAATCGGGCTTTTTTATTTAGAAGTAAAATATTTGAATTATTAGACATTTTTGAATCTAGTTAATTACATTCGAAAGTACAATACAATTTTGTAACAATTGAATAAGACCACTTTTTTATCAGCTAATCGGAAAACTTAAAATTTTTAGACTTATTTATTAATTCAAAGTCAGGCCGATTTCTTATAAAGTTGCAAACTAATTGTAATTTTAGTTATAACTTTTATTATTCTAACTTTTGCTGTCAATTATGTCTAAATTAAATATCATCTTTTTCAGTTCTTCATATTTTACTAATTCAATTTTAGAATCTATTTATAACAGTAAAAATCAAAACTTGGCAGAGATTGTTTCTAAACAGCTTGAAAATCTAAAATCTAAATCTGGTTTTTTATCTGAAGTTTGGCAAAATGATCATATTATTAACAAAATTCTATCTAATGCAGAACAATACACTCTAGACATTGACTTGGTAGTCTCCCAGCCAGATCGTCAAAATCGTAATAAAATAATTCAAAATCCTACGGTTATTAAAGCTAAAGAGTTTGGTTTGGAAGTTTTTACTCCAGTCAAGATTAATAAGGAAATAGATAAGTTTAAAGAATTGGTTAAAGATTCTGCAATTGCACTAGTAGCTTCTTATGGACAAATTATTTCTGAAGAAGTTCTAAATATTCCAAAATATGGATTTGTAAATTGGCATCCAAGTAGATTGCCATTGTATCGTGGAGCAACTCCAATGCAAACTATATTGTTTAACGGAGAAACTGACACGGCTTTGAGCTGGATTGAAATGAGTAAAGAAATGGATGCTGGAAATATTATTTTGGGAATAGACCAACAAATTGAGAATTCTTGGACTTTTACAGATTTAGCTAGTGAAATGGCCAAAATTGGTTCTGAGACTTGGGCTTTAGTAGTAGCTACTAAAATTTATGAACAAGATTTAGATCAAAAACTTTCGGTTACTCAAGTAGGTGAACCAACTTTTACCAAATATTTATACAAAGAGGACAGTTTGATTGACCCAAATAATAAAGCAGCCAGCCAGATTTACAATCAATACAGAGGATTTTATGAATTTCCTGGTACAAAAATTTATAGCCAATATTTTCACCAGCAGCTTAAAATAGTTGACGCCGAGAATTATGAGCCAAAAAACTTTGAAATTATCTTTGAAAATTCTGAATGGTTGCAAGTTAAAGAAAATGCCAAAACTCGAACTTTTCTGAAATGCCAAAATTCAAGCTTACTACAAATAAATAAGGTGGTATTCGAGAATGGCAAAAGATTGGGTTTTGAAGGTTTTGAGTTTAAAATAAATTAAATTAAACATGCTAGAAAAAGAGTTTAATAATATAACCAGTGGTTTAAAAAAAGAAGGTTTAGACCTAGAGGTTTTAGGTGAGATTAAGTCCGGGAAAGAAGCAACGCTTTTTAGAGCTAAATTAGGTACAAACCTTGTAGCAATGAAACTTTATGATTTAAATTCAAATCTTAGAACCAAAGATGATTATACTCAGGGTAAGTTTTATAAAACCAAATCACACGAGAAAAGCATACGATCCAGGGGGAAATTTGGTAAAAAACTCAGCAGTAGCAATTGGATTAAGCGAGAATTTAGTATTATGAAAATGCTTTTTGAAAAAAATGCTTCTCTTCCAAGACCGATTTTGCAATTAGAAAATGCTATTTTTATGGAATTTCTAGGAGATGAAATGAATACCGCTTTGAGGTTGCATGATATTGAGTTAGATAAAGACGAGGCGTTTATTGCTTTTGCAGATATTTTGAAAAATATTAAGCTTTTTTGGGAAAATGGAATTATTCACGGAGATTTATCAGCCTACAATATTTTATGGTGGCAGAAAAAAATCTGGATTATAGATTTCCCACAAGCTATAGATATTAGATTTAATAAAGAAAAAGAAAGCTTTTTAAAAAGAGATCTAAAAAATGTATGCAACTACTTTGAAAAATACTTTCCTACTAACTGGGAAAGCTTATATAATCAAATTACTTTAGACCAATCCTAATTTTGGAGGCGGTACCAGCTCTACTATTTTGTCTAATAGCTCTTGTATCCCTTCACCTGTTTTAGCACTTACTTTTAAGATTTGATCAGCATCGTACCCAAGAACATTTTTAATTTCTTCAGCTCGGCTAGCCACATCAGCATTTGGAAGATCAATTTTATTTAAAACTGGGATTATGACTAAATTTTGCTCCATGGCAGCATATAGGTTTGCTAAAGTCTGAGCCTGAATTCCCTGACTGGCATCTACGACCAAGACCGCTCCTTCACAAGCTGCCAAACTTCTACTAACCTCGTATGCAAAATCCACGTGTCCAGGAGTATCAATTAAATTTAAAATAAATTTTTGACCTAGAAATTCTTTATTATTCCCCTGATATAAGTAGTTCATACGTACTGGCTGAAGCTTGATAGTTATTCCACGCTCTCTTTCCAGATCCATTGTGTCCAAGGACTGCTCTTTCATCTCACGATGTGACAATGTACCAGTAAGTTCAATCAACCTGTCTGATAAAGTACTTTTCCCATGATCAATATGGGCAATGATGCAAAAGTTACGAATTTGATTCATACTTGACAAAACAAAGCGGTTTATTTTGATTTGTCTAGTTACTTCTCTTTAAAAAGTCATTTATCTGGTGAAAAAATTCAAATCTCGCTCAAATCATAAAAAAAGAAGACCTCAAATTGAAGAGAGGAAAGATGATTTTATGTATTTTGATAACGGTGTAGTGACTGAAACTCTCCCAGGTACATCCTTTAAAATAAAAGTAACCAGAGAATCAGCTGATGAAACTAAGACAATCCCACCGATTATTCTTATTTGTAATCTAAAAACAATGCTAATTAAACGCAGAGTTATAGTAATAAAAGGAGATAACGTGATTGTTGAGGTTAATCCTGAAGATATGTATTACGACGTAGAAAACAATATTTTAAAAGGCACAATAATAAGAAGAAAATAAACCAAATTATATCATAATATGAAAGTTAAATCCTCACTAAAATTTCGTACCGCTGGTAGAGAAGAAATTCGCGTTAGACGAAATAGAAAAAGTATGATTCTACCTACTGCTACAAGTGTTAAAGGTGGAAGGCTTAAAGTCAGGACTCGTATTCCTAGAAGCCGCAAGAACTTAATTAAAAGAAAAAGAAAGTATTAATATTATATGATTCGTATCGCAAGTCGTAACTTAAACGATAAAAAATTCATCCGCTTCGCTCTTACTCCAATAAAAGGAATAGGTAAATTTAACGTATTAAATGTTATCAATGATGTTTATGCTGAAATTTCAAAAAACGAAGCTCTGTCCAAAACAGTAGAATCTAAGGAAGCACTTTTAAAATTTAAGTTAGGAGAATTGTCTGAAGAGATTATTGTAATCATTCGTAATGTAATAGAAAATAATTACTTAACCGAAGATGATCTAAGAAGAAAACAACAAGCCGATATTAAAAGACAAATAGATTTAGGTATTTGGAAGGGCCTTAGACACAAACTCGGGCTCCCAACTCGTGGACAAAGAACAAAAACTAATTCAAGAACTGTAAGAGGCAATAGAAAAGCTACTAAATCAGCTGTAAAACCCAAAACTAAGTAAAATTATAGAATAATTAATTCAATTTATGGCTAAAAAAGATAATAATAAACTTAAAAAGACTAACAAGATTAAGAAAAAAATTCCTATTGTAAGAATGTTTCTGTATGCAGCTTTCAACAATACTATCCTTACTTTAACTGAGTTAAACGGAAATGTAATTGCTTGGTCTAGTGCTAAAAAAGTTGGTTTTAAAGGTGCAAAGAAATCTACACCCTTTGCTGCTCAAAAAGTTAGTGAAGAGATCCTAGAAAAAATTAAACAGCTTGAATCTACAAATGTTCACATTGTAATTAAAGGTGCTGGAATGGGAAGAGATTCGTTTTTAAGAGCTATTCAGAACTCAGATTTGCAAGTAGATTCTATTAAAGATATTACAGGTTTTCCATTTGGAGGAGTTACCCTTAAAAAACGTAGAAGAGTTTAAACAATTTATATTATATTTATATGGCTAGAAATCTTAAATCAAGAATCAAACTCAGCAGAAGAGTAACAAGAAATTTATTTTTAAAAGGAGCAAGAAGCTTCTCACCTAAAGATGAGTACTCAAAAAAACCTTTCAAAACAGCTATAGCTGGTAAAAAAAGACCACCAACTTTATCTGGATATGGAAAACAGCTTTTAGAAAAGCAAGCTTTAAAATTCACTTATGGATTATTAGAAAAGCAGCTTAGAAATATTTTTACAGAAGCCTTCAGACGAGATGGTGACACTGGAATTATCGCACTGACTTTACTTGAAAAAAGAATTGACAATGTAGTTTATAGGGGTGGCTTAGCTAATTCAAGATCTCAAGCTAGGCAACTGGTAAATCACGGTCATTTTTTAATTAACGGCGAAAAAGTTTCTATTCCATCCTACAAAGTAAAAATAGGGGATATTATTAGTATTAAAGAAAATAAGCAAGGTAACGGATTTTGGAAAAACTTCACTTTGCAGATTCCTAATGAGGCTCCTTCATGGTTAGATACTAAAGAAAATAGAAAAATCAAGATTGTTACCGAACCCCTCGCAGTCGATTTACCACAAGACATAAACTTACCTTATATCGTAGAGTTCTACTCTAGAAAAGTATAATAGCATATGAAAAAAAATCTCGTTCTTAAACTCTGCCGTTTCGGTCGTAAACACAGCCCTTTTTATAGATTAGGTATTTTACCAGCTTATAGAAACCCCAATAAAAATTTTGCTTTAGAATATATCGGTTGGTATAATCCTTTAACAAAAGAATTTTCAGTTAAGCAAGATAGATTGGATCATTATGTTTCATTAAACATACAGATGACTCCTTCTGCAAAATCTATTCTTTTAAAAAATAAAACTATTTCTAAATAATTTATCATATATATGACTGATAACTACACTATCGACGAACAAGCACTTCGTACAATACTTTTTAACATTGTTACAGTACCTGAAGACGTAAAAATTGATCGTCACATCGACGAACAAGGAGTTTTATTATCTATTATAGTTAATCCCAAAGATATGGGGATAGTTATTGGAAGAGGTGGGAGTATGGTTGATGCAATCAAAACAATTATGAGAGCTGTAGGAAAAGCTAAAAAAATGAACATTCGTATTCAATTTTTAGAACCAGATGGAAGTATCCGCTACTCTGCAAAACCTCCTACAAGTGAAGATAATGAAGATCGTAATATACACATAAACTCATCAGAATCTATTGAGGACGATCTCAAAGATTTTGTAGTTAACTAAATTAATATATGGCTATTAGCAAAAATCAAAAAAAAGATATTCTAGAATTTATATTAAATGAAGCAAAATCACAGAAAGCCCTAGTTTTTTTAACTACTGAAGGAACCGAAAAATCTTTGGATGCTGGATCTGATACAAGTTTTAGAAAACAAGCTAGAAACAATGGTCTAGTGGTTCAAGTTATAAAAAATACTTTAATTAAAATTGCTTTCCCAGAGTTGCCAAAGTTGCAAGGTCAAACTTATTTGGCTTTTGCTGAGGATTCTTCTAATGCAGATGAAGTAACAGTTCCAAAAAATATTGTTGGTTTGAGTTCTACTGATTTTAAAGACCAATTCAAAATTATAGGTTCTGTAGTTAACGGATCTTTTTTAGATGCTAACACTACTCTAATACTATCAAAAACACCTTCTAAATCAGACTCTATGGCAATGACTGCAGCTGCATTAAACAGCATAATAAGTAAAATTCCTAGACTTGTTCAAGAAGTTTCTGGTCAACTTGCAAGAGCTACAAATGAAGTCAAACAGCAAAAAGCTTGACAAAAACCTTACTCTATCCCTATTTTAAATCAAAACTTACTTATCTATATATAATTTTTATGTCTAAAGTGCAAACAATTGTTGATCAATTAAAAGAATTAACTCTTATCGAAGCTTCCGAGCTAGTAAAAGCTATTGAAGAAACTTTCAATGTTAGTGCTGCTGCTCCAGTTGCTGCTATGGCAGCTGCTCCAGTTGTCGCTGCTCCAGTTGAAGAGAAATCTAGCTTTAATGTGAAAATCACAGAAGTTCCTGCTGATAAAAAAATCTCAGTCATTAAGGTTGTAAAGAATCTTTTAAACATTGGCTTAGCTGAAGCAAAGACTAAAGTTGAATCTGCTCCATTTATTTTAGCTGAAAATGTTTCTAAAGATGATGCCAATAAATACAAAGATCAATTAGTTGAAGCTGGCGCTAACGTAACATTAGAATAATCTATTTATGGACCAAATAAGCTTAATGAATTTGTTTGAAATAGGTGCACATCGAGGTAACAGTCGTTCTAAGCTTAACCCCAAACTAAAATCAAAAATCTATGGTTATAATCAAGGTTTATGTATTATAGATCTTGTTAAAACAATCGAATCTATCAATCATGTATCCGAATTATTTACTTATTTGGGTGAAAAAAGAAAACAAATCTTAATTGTTGGTACTAGTGATCACATAAAAGAAGAAGTTCCTATTTTTGCTTCAGGTTTTGAAGGTTCTGCAATGCCTTATATTAATCATAGATGGCTTGGTGGGACTCTTACAAATTGGAGTACTATTAAAAAGACTTTAAAAACTCTTGAAAAGTTAGAAAATATAATCAACGATGAAGAATTCTTTAACAAACTTGCACGAAATGAACAACTCAATATTCGCAATGAGAGAGAAAGTGTTTCTAAGTTTTTTTCTGGACTTGTTAACCTAAAAAGTAACAGACCAGGTGCTGTTTTTGTTATAGATGGGCCAAATAACGCAATCGCTATTCAAGAAGCAGAAATAATGAAAGTTCCTGTTGTTATCCTTACCAACACTTCTGTGAAAATTTTAAGCAGTGATTTATCTAAAACAGTTGTTTGTAATATTTATTCTTCTAATACTGTTCGATTTATAACAAATTATCTTATCAGTTTTTATAATAAAGGTTTGCAAATAGCTGCTGAAAAAAAGACATTAGAACAAATTAAAAATTAATATATGGCTTGGCAAAAAAATAAAATTTTATTGATTAGTATCGAGGAAATAAAGCAAGATGATGGAACGGTAAAAAAAGTTTACCATAGATACGTTATACGTAAGTCTAAAGGCAAAGCCGGAAGTCAACCAAAAAAATTAGTATTAAAAAAATACAATCCTGTGCTCAGAAAACGTGTGGAATACAAGGAAGCTAAGTATAAGTAATTAGTAAATATGTCTTCAAAAGTAAAAAAATTCAAACCAAAAACTAGAAAAAACATCAAAAGTAGAATGAAAATTTCTAATGGTGGAGACCCTACAAAAGGAGTGATTGAAATTAAAAGAATTAATCATGCCCACCGCTTGATTAACAAAACTGGAGTAAGGAAATTAAAGTCTTCAAAAACCACTACTTTGGGTAAAACGCAAAAAAAATATTTAAAAGCTTTAAGTTAAGTTTAATATGTCAAGAGTAAAAAAAGGTTTAGCAGCTAAAAAGCATCGTAAATATTTATTAGAAAGAGCTAAGGGTTATCTCGGAGCTGGAAGTAAAAAATTTCGTTACGCAAGAGAAAGATTATTTAAAGCAGAGTCAAATGCTTATAAAGGTAGAAAATTAAGAAAAAGAACTTTTAGATCTCTTTGGATAACTAGAATTAACGGTGCTTTGGATCAAATAGGTAGTACGATGAATTACAGCACATTTATTAATAAATTGAATAATAGTAGTGTTGGTTTGAATCGTAAATCATTATCAGAAATTGCCATCCAGGATATTGATGCTTTTAAGAAAATTGTAGAAGATATTTCTTCTGACGCAGTTAAATAAGATAAGCGTTGAATTCCAAAATTGTAATTTTAGAAAGCTTTCTTTCTATTAGAATTTTTACGCTCTTTATTTAAAAGTTCGGATCTCAAATTAAACTGACTGAGTTAGCTAATTAAGATTGATTTTCAATTTCCTTATCTTAGCATAATAGAAATTTATTTGAGTTGATATCCAATTTAAAATAATAGAACTACTCCCAATACCTTTCAAAGTAGAGCAAATTGAGTATTAACTTACTCCTTCTTTCTACAGCTATTCATCTATATGCAGCCAGACTAAGGATTTAAACTTACTATTAAAACATACTATTAAAACATACAAGTAGAAGATTACAACTATTTGAATGATACACCCAAACCCACATCTAAATTGACTGATTTAAATCAATCATACCAACTTTAGGTATGAACAGAAAAGATAAATCAACTAGGGAAATATATTTAAGGCTAAAAAACAAAAAAGTTGTTGAAATATCTCAAACCCTAGGTGTATGACCCACTTCTGTTTATTTAGACACATAATTCTCTTCTTAATATAATTTCTTCAAGAGAATAATTAAATAAACTAAATAACATCATATTTTTATGAAAGGAGTGCCCGCACCTCAACCAGTCAAAGAATTAATCATACAGAGAGCTAAAAAAGGAGAAAGAGTGGATGGAATAGTCTTAGAATTTCATCTATACCCCAACAGGTGTGGTAAAACGAACTCTGAACTAATTAACAGTATGACTGAAATCTTGAAAGGGTATGATAGTAACTTCCTACCCTAGAGCCATTAGAATTATTAAACTTAAGCACTTTAGAGTTTGAACCTCACCCTATCCAACCTGACCACTAATATCCACCACACTGTAAGCACCAAACAAGAAGTTAATCTTTTGATCTCTAGCAAATGCCTGACTATCGCTTCGTGTACATCTAATCTGGAGGTTGTAGTCTGTGTAAAGTTGTT
>JBIKIW010000041.1:0-12899 GCA_044361365.1 Limisphaerales bacterium
AGCTTGTATTGCACTCCACAGACCTGATGATACGAGGAGCTAAAGGCGAAGATATTACTGAAACCAAAGATTTGTTAAGGCTATTTGAAATGGAACTGAAAACTAAAAAAGGAGAAGATTTGGTGAACAACAAAAATTGGCTTTTAGATGAGCAAAATAAATTGAAGCTGGAGCAGAATTATAAACTTTTGGCAGATAATGTGGAAGATTTTGTAAAGATTTTAGAAGGGGGTTTTTCTAGTTTGAAGTATTATGATTATAAACTTTCAGAAGGTGATTCTGAAATGAGTGAATGGGTGTTTGACGGTAAAAAAATAGGTAACCCTACAGAAAAATTTCGATTATCGTTAGGAATTGGTTATCATGATTTAAACTGGCGAAGTTATGCAAACATTTATAAAAATAATTCTGCACATGGATTAACCTATACACACGAAAAAACCTACAAATACGGCGAATTTATCAGCGAAGATGACATCAAAGAATTTATCGCTTTCCTCATCAAAACCTCCAAAGAATTTTTGGACAAATAAACTGCAACCCCCTACCCCATCAACTCAAACCCATCAGTCAAAGTTTCCACCTCCTTTTTGGGTCCAAAAACTAGTACCCCTAGCCACTCGATATCAGCTGCTTTTTGTCTGCCGTGAATACCTTCAAGCTTGTAATCATCAGTTGTTGAAAGCATGTCTCTGGTGAAAGTTGTAACCGTCAAGTCTTCTTTTTCAGCTTTGCGTTTTAGCTCCAAAATATCCATTTTATTATCGGTTTGTTTCAGCATAATGGCGTGTCCAATATTCATCTGAATTGTTTCGCTTTCTTTGGTGAGTTGCTCTTTGTGAGTGAAAAGCTTTTCCCCTTCCCTAGCTCCAAGTGAAGCTGCCAAGTGACTAGCCGCATTTAGCTTTTGCCAAAGTGGAAAATCGGATTTGTTGAGCAGTAAAATATGAGCAACTTTAGTTCTTTTTTTGGGTGGTTTACCTTGCTGATTACTTCTAACAATTGGAAAGGTAACACATTCTTTGATATGTTTTCCAAGTAAAAACGAAAACAACCTTTCACTACTTCCCCACCCTGCCATTGGTGGTGTTCCGTATTCCAAAGCTTTTACATAATCACCGTCTAGCACCATCGCTTCTTCATTACCATTGTCGTGAGCTTTTTGCTGCTCTTCAAACCTTCCCATTTGATCGATTGGGTCGTTTAACTCACTAAAACCTTTACCAAGCTCATTACCACCTGCTACAAGTTGAAATCTTTCAGTCAATTTGGGGTTTGCGGGGTTTCTCTTGGCTAGAGGCTCTAATTCAACTGGAGGTAAAATCAAAAAGATAGGGTTTGTAACCTTTACTCTGACTTTTTTCCAAATCTTATCCATTACTGTCGCCATCCCTAAGTCCACACTTAAATTTTCCACACCTGATAAAGTACCCAACTCAACCAACTCTTCGATAGTTTTGTTTTCTATATCAATTTTACCTTCAGAATAGTACCTAAAAGCATCGTAATATGGGATTTTTGGCCACCCACTAATCATCTGCCAGTTATTTTTTTTGGCATCTTTTTCACCACACCAATCTCCCCAATTTATTTGATTTCCATAATAGTCAGTTTGAATATCAAAACCTAAAATTTCCCGTACTAATCTTTGAAAAACCTTTTTCATAAATTCCATTCCATATTCATAATCTTTATAAGCGGCATACCACTCAAGTTGAGTATATTCTTGCAAATGCTGAGGACTACTACCTTCATTTCTAAACTGCCTGCCAATTTCAAATATTTTTTCAAAACCACCAGCAATCATTCTTTTTTGATAAAGTTCAAGCTCCATTCTAAGATAAACTTCTTGATCTAATTCATTGTAAAAAGTTGTAAAAGGTTTAGACTCGGCACCACTGGGGTTAGTTCGTAAAATTGGGGTTTCTATCTCCAAAAAACCCTCACTTAACATCTCTTCCCTCCAAATCTGCCAAAATTTGGATTTCAATTTAATCATGTCTCTAACAGAAAGTCCTTTTTCATCCTTGGTATTCATCTTAAAATCTGCTACTCTATCCAAATACCTAGCTTCGACATTGTCATACTCCAGTGTATCTGGAAGTGGTCTCAAAGCTTTGGTCAAAATTCTAAAGTACTCCACAAATAAACTTGGCTCACCTCGCTGAGAATAGTCCAATTTTCCGTAGGCTTGAATATAATCTCCTTCATCTATAAACTCCTTTAAATCAGCAAAAGTAAGACTCTTTTCAGACATACTTGAATGAATTTTACCAAAATCTTCATCACTCACTCCAACCACATCTTGCCTAAAAACAAACTGAAAACCTTCTGGATTTTGCTCATCTTCCACAGTTGCAAAAGCAATTTTTCCGCTCGTTCTTTTGGATTTAATTCTACCCGCCAAAGTCACTTTTTGGTTTTTTTCAAAGGTAATTTCTAGCTCACCTTCACTATCTTCGTCTTCTTCTGTATATTTTAGATATTGCCTCAAGGAAATCATTTTTTGGTCATCATCAAAACTAACCATAGCTGGTAACAAACTCCTAGCCTCGTCCATAATTTCATCTTCATAATCATCTTCAAAATCTTTAGCGTCAGAATCTGGATCAAGTCCCATTTCACGAACTGTGTGTCTAATCTGCAATTTATCTTCCATTCTCTCTAGCAAAGTTCTGGGGAAAAGTGTTTGTTGTAAAAAATAATCCAAGTTATATAAGTCTTTTTGACCGTCTTCCCAAAGCTTGGTAAAATCAAATTTATGCACAAAATTAAACCAAAATCTTACAAATCCAAGATCAAAATCACGATGCGAATATGGGGTAAACGGGTTGTAACTTTTTTCCACTAGTTTGTGCATTTTCTCAATTCTAAGCTCTTTTTGGGTTTCATCGGAAGAGGAGGAGATTTTGCTGGCAGGAAGTGACATAAACAAAAATAGGTTTTATAATACTACAAAAGCTTATTTAATCGGCGATTTACGCTTCTGTCAAAAAACTCATCTTTTATGCTCAACCTTATCTTTTTAGCTCTACTTTTAGCCTTATTAATATTTTTAGCTATTTTTTGGACTTTCCAAATTTCTTACACCATAAGTCAAGACAAAATTGGATTTTTACCATCACTTTCAGGAAAACTAAACCTCCAACTCTTACGCATTTTTGACCAATATTTACACGACCCCAAAGACTATTCTTTTGTGGAACTCGGAGCAGGTGTTGCCAATATTGCTGGGTTTATAAACAAAAATTTTGAGTTTAAAGAAGTTATTGCAGTTGAAATCGACCCAATTACAGTTTTTTTTGGTAAATTGATCAACAATATATCCGGTACAAACGTAGAATTTATTCGGAAAGATATTTTTGCCTACAAAATCCCTCAAAAATCAGTCTTATATTGCTATCTTAGTACTCATATTATGGAAAAAATGCTTAGACAGGGTAAATTTGACGGGCATTTGGTTGTTAGTACAACTTTTAAATTGAAGAAAACTGAACCGGTAGAAATAATCGAAATGAACAATTTTTATATGCGAATGTATGTATATGATTTTAGGAAAAAAGAAGACCAAAAACAACTTCAAAAAGAAGTCAAAAATGAATCCAGTTTAAATCAAAAAATAAAACCTAAAAATAAGAATTTAAAAGTCTTAAAAACTGAACAAAAAAATAATACTACAAATTCTAAGAAAACTAAAAAAACACTAAAAAATAATCCAACCAAAATTAAGTCAAAAATTACAAAAGTAAAGTAGCTTTTAAATCGCTGATTCGTTATGATAATAAATGTAAATACCCCAGCTACTCCAAATTTTCTACCCAAAAAAAAATCTAATAAATGGCTCAGTGTCCGCAATATTTGGCGTTTAAGGTATCGAGCTTATGCACTTGTAGTTGTTTTGATTTTGGCAGTTTTTTTGCACTCAGGAGATAGAAATATTCCAGACAACATATCTATTGCAGGTATGGGGTATGTCACTAGTGTTGAAAATACTCTTGGTAATAAAATAGAGAAAAAAAGCGATACTTCAATCTCTGGGAAAGCTATTGAAATTCCTAAAGCTCCTCCTGTAGTTGAAACAATAGTTATTAATGGTGAAAAAGTTAGCTTTACAGACAAAAATGGCAAAATTGTCACTGAAAAGCTCAAAACTTACTCCGGTTTAAATTTAGGATTTATTTTTAGCCAACCTTTTGTTGATTTTGGAACCCCTCTACAAGTCACTCCAGACGACCTCAAAGAATTTGAAAACAGAGTTGCTAGCAAGGAAATTACCGACGACATTCCCAAACCGCTAGACGAACTAATCCCGCCAGCCAAAGGGAATACACAATTTCGAAATGTTTTAATTTACGATAAATACAAAATTCGAGCTCCCTTGATTTATACTAGCTTTACTGATGTTTTTAACAACAATCCAGATGGTACAATAAACTATTCCAGTCCCAAAGATACAGGTGATGTTAAAAGTGATGTTCAGGTAAAGCTGCAAGCTGGAATTGTACACCTAGCATACACTCCCCAACCTGGAGAATTGGGAAATAGCTACATCATTGGTCATAGTAGCAACTACAGCTACATAGAAAGTGATTACAATACAGTGTTCAAACCAATAGAACAACGAAGCCAGGTCGGTGAAGAATTTGTAATTTACGATCGATACGGGAGGGAGTTAAAATTTAAGGTTTTTGAGGTGGTTAAAATTGCCGATGATGACGTTGCCAAAGCCTACGAACGATTTCCTGATCGGCGGGTAGTGACACTTCAAACTTCAATTTTAGGAATTCGAAATGGCAGCTGGGCGGCAACACACCGTTGGTTGACTAGGGGTGATTTGGAGATTTAGGCTTTACCCAAGATTATAGAGCTACAGGAAATTAGCTTGTATCAGACACCGGAGCAATCTACGAGATATTCTGTTTCTAATAAGCCACCCTCAACCCAAACTTCACACACCGAACACAAGTTATTCCAAAACTGTAATATTTCCTTTAATTTCATAAATACCCTCACCAACTTGAATCTTTTTAATGTCAGTTTCTAATTCCATTTTTTTATTTGGATAACAAGATTTTAGGTTTTTAATTTCTTGATCAGATATTTGATTATTTGTAGATATAAAATGTATATCTTTTTCATTGTTATTAGAGTCTTTGTTTTCTATAATGTGTAACATAGTTGTAATCTCATTTTTTGCTTCAGCGTACCAAATGCTTTTACCAATAGTTGTGAATTTCCAAAACATCTTAGAATTAGTTTGAGTGTTATACATTAGTTTTGGTCCTTCTATATCGTTATAGAGAGTATAAAACTAATCGCCACATTTAATTTGATTGAAAGGTAAGGAAAACCCAACCCAAAAGGCTGATACAACAAAAGTTAGGAATATAATTACTGTACCAACCAAGAACTTTTTTTTGTTATTTATTTTTGACATATGGTTTAATTACATGGGGATAGTGTATTACGGGCAAAACCCCAAAAGCCTTTATCAGGAGTGGAAGGTTCGAGATTCCAATTCCATTCAGGTTTCCAACCTTTTGCCATATACGCATGACACGCAAATTGATTGTACATAGACCAGTATTGATTGGTGTTCCATTGTTTGTTCCACATCCAACTACTAGGGGTTTTATTATACGCTTCGACCCATGCATCCCAAAGTTGTTGATCTGAATTCCAAGCTCCGCACCAAGTTGGGTTGACACTTGCCGACCAAACACCCTTTCTATTTATCCAGCCAACACTGTAAATGGCATTCTCACAAAAAATTGGATCAGCCACAACCGGAAACACAGCACCTTTTAGATCAATGTTTTGTCTGAGAATATTTCCTTTTTCAATAGTGTACCAGGTTTTTAGGTCTTTGCCGTTATTATCTTTTGCCCAAGGTTTGGCGATTGTGGTTTTTACACTTCTATTCGATTTGATTTGGTCGATAGTTTTTTGATCTAAGTCTTTGGGAATGTCTTTGATTGAAAAGTCGAGCGGTTTTGGATTTTTGGTAGTAATTATTGCACCTCCATTTTCAGTTAATTCTAGCTTATCGCCAGTACCAAGCTCCACAGGAAAATCATAAAAACTAGGAGCTGAGCTGTCTTTTATGTTTATAACTTGTCTTATACCTCCGTCAATTGATTCTACTACTACATCTATTTTAGAGTTTTTACCTGAATAGACTACTTTGTTGTCCACAATGTCCACTGAGTCTAGCTCATTTTTGTTGGGTATGTTGATTGAAGTTTCTCCTTTATCTGCACTTGAAAGCTTTACTTTTTTGTTCTTTAAATCGAATTTAACTTTAAGGTCTTTTTGGTCAGAATTTAGTTCATTTTGGTCATTTTTGTTTCTTTCTAATTTTTGAGATTCGAGCTTTTGTGGATCTTTTTGCTTTAGGTTATCCAAGATTTTGGAAGTGTATTTTTGTTATTTCTGGTTGATTTTCAGGTCTTTTGAATCCTGAGCATTGGCTAAGATCGGAGCTGCTAGAACTGATAGAGTCAAGACTAACACAGAGCGGTTGACTAAGATGGGTTTAAACACAATGAGAATAATTTTGTACTAAAAAACAAAACAGTAAACCCAAAAATATTTTGTAAAGGCTGTCAAGAAAAAGTCAACCCTAACTTCCTACAATTCCTTCTTAGGCTCACAAACAAAGAGTAAATCGCTAAGATTGCACTTGTTTTGTTCACAGACTATTGCATCCGAACCAGCCACCACTGACAAAAAGCAATAATACCTCCTACCAAGAAAATTCCAAATCTATAAAAGTTTAATTTATGTTTTTCAGGTACAAAAAACCGTTCTAACAAAATCAAATAGATTATTATAAATTGAGTATTGTTGTAGATAAAGTTGATAAAAGGAGTCATTGTAAAAAAATTTCTAAGGTAAGTATAAATAAATAACCTAAAGAAACAGCGATTTTAAAGTACAAAACTTTATACTTATCTTTAACAAGTTTCTCGCCTATTATTGTAACCAGAAAGATTGCTAAGATTATACTTGTTTTGTTCATAAAAAAAACATTTTGTAATCATAAGTTAAAATAGAAAATCAAATAAGACAAGATAAAAATAATCCAAACTATCAAATTAAATATCCAAATTTTTTGTTTAGTCCTTTTGTAGTTTTTAAAAGAAATTAGAATGCTAAATAAGCCAATTAAAATTGAAAAAAGATAGAGGATTTTGATAAAATTCATATTTTACTAGATCTGAGCAAGCCACCAATTCAAAGCTCCTAAAATTACAGCAATAATATTTATTACGATTATAAAATACTTTAGCCTATATTTTTCTGGTATAAAATACGATATAGATGATACAAAGATTAGAACAAAAGGTAAGGTGCTATAAGCGATTTTTAAATTAAAAGGCATAAATTACAACTTAATATAATTATACAAAATAATCCCGAAATAAATCAAGAGTATCAATATTCTGTAGAACCATAACACTGTGTTTTTGTTTTTAACCAGTCTATCTACTCCATATATAGTTATATAGAGTAAAGATGTAATAAAAACTAAGATTCCAAAAGGCATGTTAAATCAACCTCTTTTGCTCAAAAAAATTAAAGTTATGCTTACTAGATAAATCAGATTTAATAAAGCCAATCCGTTTTGATAAATTTTGAGCTTAGTTTCTAATTTATTCTTAAAATAAGGTAATAAAGCAATCGTTTGAATCAAGTTGGTAGCAAATATTATTGTGTAAATCAGATTATCTGTGAAAATTGCTGCTGTAGCTTGAAGGTTGTTGGGCATATCAAAACTTAGGCCTGAGCAAGCCACCACTGGCAAAAACCAATAATTACACTTACCAAGTAAATTCCAAACCTATAGTAGTTTAATTTATGCTTTTCAGGTACAAAAAGATTTTCTGAAGCTATCAAAAAGATTATTATAACTGGGGTACTATTGTAGATAAAGTTGATAAAAGATGTCATAGTAGAAAAATTTCTAAGGTAAGTATTGCCAAATAACCTAAAGAAACAGAGATTTTAAAGTACAAAACTTTATACTTATCTTTAACAAGTTTCTCACCCATTACTGTGACCAAGAAAATCGCTAAGATTACACTTGTTTTGTTCATATTTTACTGGATCTGAGCAAATCACCGATTTAAAGACTCCAAAAAGCCTTTATCTGGTCTTGAGTGTTGAAATTCCGTACTTTCTAAAAAATCTCTCTCGCACAAACAAAAATCCAAAAAATAAGCCATTTACTATAAAAACAGACTGAGCTAAAAACTCAACCTGATTAGACTCCGTAGGCGGAACATCGTATTTTGTCCAAAGATAATAAAGTAAGCTGACGGAGATTATATTACAAATTAAGGCTAAATAATAGCTAAGATGAATCTTTTTTAGACTAAAAGGTAAGATACCAATCAAAAAGAGACTAACTACTGGTAGTAAAACCGTTCCCGACAAGATAAAATTTGAATATTGATCTTGAAAAAACCAAGAAATTATCAAGTTTAGGATGTTGAAAACGAGGAAAATAATAATGTTATAGAATTTCATTTGTTTAGGATTTTTATTTTTTTAAACAACCATAGAGACGGCGAGACAATACAAATTATTGCAGTAACTGTTTGAAAATAGCGAACTAACTCTAAAGTATTTAAATCGACACTGTTATTTTCAGTGTAATTTAACAAAAAAGCATCCATTAAAAAATTCAAACAACTAGCGATTAAAACATAAATACTTACACTTCTAATTTTTTTGTATTTTATACCAACAAGTACCCATAAAATAGATGTTAAAATTGAAAAAAATGGTAGGAAGTATATTACAAACATATAGTGTTTTACGGATTGCAACCCGCTCTGTACATAGCATTGAGTCCAACGTTAGGTCTCCATAAATCTAAATTCCATTCACTCTTGACTATTATTGCCACTGGATTTGCGTAGTGACAGGTAAACTGATCCCTCATAGACCAATATTGACTCGTACCATACTGCTTATTCCAAACATAATAAAGATTATAACCTTGATATGCATATGAAGAAGTCTTGAATAAAACTTGATTCCAGGCATCAGAATAGTCGGTACCTAAAAATCTTCCGCAATAAGTTGGGATAACTCTTAGTGTCCAGCCTTGAGGATTTCTTACCCAAGAAGTTGTGGAAATCTGATCTCCACACCAAGTTGGATCAGCAGCAACAGGGAAAACAGCATCCTTGAGGTTAATATTTTGTCTGAGGATATTTCCTTTTTCGACGGTATACCAAGTTTTTAGATCTTTACCATTATTGTCTTTTGCCCAGGGTTTAGCGATTGCAATTTTAGTTTCACCTTTTGCATTTTTAACAACTGCTCCAGCATTTTCAGTAATTTCTAATTTCTCACCTCTCCCGATCTCCACCGGGAAATCATAAAAATCCGGAGCTGAGCTGTCTTTTATGTTTATAACTTGTCTTATACCTCCGTCAATTGATTCTACTACTACATCTATTTTAGAGTTTTTACCTGAATAGACTACTTTGTTGTCCACAATGTCCACTGAGTCTAGCTCATTTTTGTTGGGTATGTTGATTGAAGTTTCTCCTTTATCTGCACTTGAAAGCTTTACTTTTTTGTTCTTTAAATCGAATTTAACTTTAAGGTCTTTTTGGTCAGAATTTAGTTCATTTTGGTCATTTTTGTTTCTTTCCAATTTTTGAGATTCGAGTTTTTGAGGGTCTTTTTGTTTTAGGTTGTCTAGGATTTTGGAAGTGTCTTTTTGTGATTTTTGGTTGATTTTTAGGTCTTTTGAGTCTTGGGCGTTGGCTGAAATTGGAGCTGTCAGAACTGATAGAGTCAAGACTAACACAGAGCAAGTGACTAAGAGAGGCTTAAACATAATGAGAATAATTTTGCACTAAAAAACAAAACAGTAAACCCAAAAATATTTTGTAAAGGTTGTCAATCGTTTCTTACCTATCCACCTCGCAGATCATCAACACCTCACTCTTATCGGCGGCTCGTGCCATAAAACTGATACCCAAATTATTACCTCGAATTTCACTTATAAGATTGTCTAAATTATGGCTAAAATGATTCCAAACGGTTATTTCGTCGCCACTTTTAAAACTAACAATTTTAGTGCCAGCCTCTAAATTAAACTCTATATCTAAATCAATATTTAATCGCAAAACTTGGACTCTACTTTTACTTTTTTCATCGTATTTATTAATTCTTTCAAACATATCTGCGGTTATGCCCAAAAGGTTGGGAATCCAGGAAACCCCTTTTATTGTTAATGGATGTTCAGGAGTTTTAAAAGAAGACCTAAAACTTTCTAAATCTAATTTATTATCAAACATAAAATAATCATCCACACTCATGCTGTCATAAAAATTTCTAAAAACCCTACGACTATCATATACATTTCCAATAGTATATCCCAAAAACAGGATTAGATTGCAGGAATTGTTGTCGGCTATTTTATTGGAAAAAAGTTTTTCTCGCAAAACCATATAATCCATGTCTCCAATTTCTGTTTCTACTGTCATTTGTGGATACCAGTCTTTAATATTTTTACTAATAATTTCTAACATTCTAGGGCTAATATCAATACCCGTATATTTTACTTCAAATTTATTCTTTAAAAGAATTTCAATTAGTGATTTTAAACTATAACCATTACCGACACCCACATCAACTATATTGATTACATTGTATTTTCGAAGACTTTCTACCAGGTGTGGCAGAGATTCATCTAAAAGTTTGTTTCCAATTTTGGAAAGGTAGTTTTCTGATTTAAAAGTTTCTCTTATAAATTCGCCCCAAATATCAGCTCCTTCGTTTAGATAACTAAATTTAATTGGTATCATTTTAATCTCTTCCATTTTGGTGATCATTTCCACCAAGTTGCTGTAGCTAAAGATTTTATATAGCTCTGGATTTGGATTGACTTTTTGGTAGGAATTTTTATTGCGAAATTTGGAGGCTCTTTCTTTTAAGTTTAGTAGTTCGGATCGGTTGTGAGGATTGTCTATGACATACCATTTTTCGTTGCTCATTTCAAGTTGAAGGTTGTTTTCTTTATTCAAAGCTGAAGCAACCCACTTGCCTACTGAACCCCTAAAAACCTTATATTCTTCAGCAATCTGACTGTTTTTTAGTAACTTCATATAAATTTAAAAGATAAAATTTCTTGACATTAGCTACAAATTTTGTTAATCGTAATACACAATTTTATTTGGTGCAAAAAACTAACAACTGAAGGTTATTAATATTTTAGCCAATTTTTGTAATGCCATAATTTGTACACAAACAATATGATAAAGTCAACCCTTAAACCTAAAAACCTAAAAAAGTCTGATAATCAAAAAAGAAAAATGGCTATGCAAAACATCCTTGAAAGGCTAAAAGATCTCGAATTAGCATTTTGTTTATCTCCAAAACTGACTGAAACTCAAACAGATCTACTTGTTCGAAAGTTCAAACGGATTGTCAAAGATTCTGATTTTTTGATGTACACTAAAAAGATAATAAAACGTGACGGGTCGTATTATTTGATCGATAGTGAGTTTTAATTCTATTTCTAAACCTTTCGAATTTGTTGATTGATACCCCCACTGGCTCTAAAATCATACCTACGTGCAATTTAAACTATTTTTTCGCCTTCCTTTTACCAAAAACCCGTGTGTGAAGATCTTTTATCTGCCAATCAGTGATGTGGGTGTAGATCTGAGTGGTAGCTAAATTTGAATGCCCAAGTAAAGTTTGCACCGACCGTAAATCTCCACCTTCAAACAAAATCTTGGTAGCAAAACTGTGTCTTAGGGTGTGTGGCGTAATGTGCTTATAAACCCCAAATCTGGTGGCGTAACTCTGAAGCATCATCTGCACCATTCTAGGAGTTAAATGGCTAAATTTGCGGGTATTTTTGGGAGTATTTTTGGAAAAAGAAATAAACAAGTATGGATTTTGATCGTCACCACGCTCTTTTAGGTAGTCTTCTATAGCCTCAATCGCCACCGGTGCCAAAAAAGTAGTTCGCATTTTCCCACCCTTTCCTTCAATCAAAAGTTGACCATCTGGATGCTCCGAGTCGTGCTTGGTTAACTCCAAAACCTCCGAAAGTCTCAAACCCGAACCGAACATAGTCAAAATCAAAGCCACATTTCGCTTTTTAATCACATCAACGTCCCTATTTGAATCTTTTAAAATCCCGCCAATTAGTTTTTGAACCTCAGCTTCTGTGAGATATTCGATTCTTCGCATTCTAGTCTTGGGTAATTCTAATCTGTCTGGATTTAGTACCACTGCTCCATTTTTGATCATAAATTTAAGAAAACTTCGTAGCACCACGATTTGATACGACTGGCTTTTTAGATTCATTTTATCTTTTCTAAGAGTAGTTTTTTGGTATAAAAATTGTCTGTAGCCATTTACCACGTCAAGGTCGATCATGTTGGTTTGTTCGATTTTCATTTTCTCCAAATACTCCCCAAAGCGTCCTAAGGTGTTTTGATAATTACGCACTGTATTGGCTGAATATTGCTTGGTAAGCTCACAATAAAGCATAAAATCCTCCATGTCACGACGAAATAAAGACATACAAATAATCAATTAAGAAGTAAATTATACGAAATAAAAGCTGTTTTGTGTCAAATCAAAAAAAGTACTGTTCTAACTTTGAATAAATATTTCCATGTCACACAAAAAATCTGGGTCAGAGTTGGTTATCTTGGGATTTTTATCGGGTATAACAATGTATCAATCTTTATACTAATTCCACTATTTATCGTTACAGTATATTAAACGCAAAAATTATTTAGATCCTGAAACAAGTTCAGGTTTGTATATGTCAAATTATTCAGTGACAGAATTGAGCTTTTGATAAGGAGTCATGTTGTCTATTCCTTGATGCCTTCTGATATGATTGTAATAGC
>JBIKIW010000042.1:0-12396 GCA_044361365.1 Limisphaerales bacterium
CTTGTTCGTAAAACACACCTTTGAGCTACAACTTGCCCCAAAATCTTTTGCTCAGTTAATTTGGTGGCAATATTCAATTTATTTACTGATAAATTATTTTGATTAGAAGTTAGTAAACTTGTTTGAGCTTGAGCTGTTCCAAGCCCACTTGTAACTAATATCCCATCATGATCGTATTTCCAAGAATCTACTGAGCTTAAAGTTAAGACATTTTTTGAGTTATTTTCTTTGATTGACCAA
Organism: Limisphaerales bacterium; assembly: GCA_044361365.1. Classification (GTDB taxonomy): domain Bacteria; phylum Patescibacteriota; class JACMRA01; order JACMRA01; family JACMRA01; genus JBIKIW01. Next base: position 241 of record JBIKIW010000042.1, read on the forward strand.
ATTTCTACCGTTCCTTTTCTGTTTGAATCTGCATAAACAAATAAATAAACTTGTTGATTAATTCTTCGAATTTCAAAAGACCTAAAATCAATAGTTGGTTTTATTTCAGAATATTGCTGACTGTTACTTAGTCTTGAAATATTAGAGCTAGTTAGAATTTTGATAGAATTTTCTTCTTGAGTTGCAAAAAAGAATTTACTGTCATCAGTTGGAGTAAGATAATTAATATCCGGTGAAAGTTGTAAAAATTGTTTATTATTTGAAAAATACAAGGTTGTTTTTCCATCTTCATTGAGTATTAAATTTTGCCCACTAGTTTCTACGTTTCTGAGTATAAATTCAGGACTTTTTTCTATTTTTTGACCGCTAAGTGTAAGTTTAAGATTATCACCTACATAAATTGGTTGGTTTTGGGAATTGAAGAAAAGTCTTTGTGGTAATAATAAAGTTTGAGAGTCTATTTTTTTTAATTGAGGTGCTGTAGTAAAAACATTTTCATCTACAGCCAGAGAGCTGGTTGAACTTGAAGATTGAGAAATTGTTTTAGATTTTGGTACGTTGTTAAGGGATATTAAACCAAAAGAAAGTACAGCTAGCAAGGCTACAACTACAACTACAAAAATAATTTTTTTAGTATTTGTATCTAAACCCTGCCACCAAAGAGAAAATTTATCAAACATAGTCTAAACAGAATTTTTTATAGATGGGTCGAATTTGCAAGAATTACCTACAATCATCTCAAATTGCAATAAATTAGGGCCAGCAGAGGTTGATCTTAAACAGTCATTAAATCTTACATAATAATTAGCTAAGCTCTTGTCTGCACAAGCATCAAACTGATATAAAGCAGATTGTTTTTGGCTATTTTCACCTTTAAAATACATTGTTCTACAACTGTTTTTACCAGTTGCCGTAGCTGATACAGTAGGTGTGGTTGCATAAGCTTGAAGTACTTTTAGGGTGCTGACTTTGTTATTATTGCTTCCGTTGTCAACAGCAACATCTCCTTTATCGTTAATAGTGTATTTCTTACCATTGTCGCAACTAAACTCTTTTTTATTATCCGCAATTGCAGCATCTCTAGATCCCTGGCATTCATCTGATAAAGTCACTCCATTACTACCTCCATTGTCAACAACATCTCCTTTATCGTTAATAGTGTATTTCTTACCATTGTCGCAACTAAACTCTTTTTTATTATCCGCAATTGCAGCATCTCTAGATCCCTGGCATTCATCTGATAGGGTAACTACATTACTACTTCCACTGCTACTAACTTTACCGCCACCTCCTCCGCCTCCGCCGCCACTTGGAATCCCACTAGCTTTTCTAAGACCTTCTAGACCAGATAAAAAATCTAAACCCGTGGCAGCAGGGTTAACCAAAGACAGAATTGCCCCTGGTAAGCTAATCAAAATCACTCCAATAATAAGATTTCTAATTCTATCTCTCAGATTTTTAGCAGAATTCACCTCTTGGCCTGGAATATACCCTTGAAGCGTATCTTTAGCAGTCATAATTCCACCTAAAATAATTCCGAAAATTAATAAAATTATGGATACTTGTTGAATGCATTTGATCAAAACCTCCGCACCTTTAGAATTACTTCCTGCCCCGGAGGTGACTTGGGGGGCACATGCTTTGAAAGAAATCAATTCACCGCTATTAGTCTGAGTATCGTTACTCTGAGCTTTAACTGGCAAACTTCCAAAAACTAAGATCAAAAAGCTTACACAAGCCAAAGAAGTGACCAAATTTATAATGGTTTTTTTAATAAAACTAACTCTATTTTTGTTTTTATTCATTTGTTAAATTTATTATGTAAAACTATCTGCTTTTTGCCAAGCAAAATTTTGTATTAGAGATAACCTTTTTAGACACAGTCAAACCTTAATTAAGCTAGATATTTCAAGTGTAAAATTTGATGCACTCAAACCTAAAATGAGCCCCCTCCCCGACCAAAGGGTCGAGGTATCTGCTTAGCTCCTAATACATATCTTCAAACAGGTCTGTGTACTGGTTTGTAATTTTTACCTTGGTTTTTAACATAGTTTGAAATTGCTTTTTCATTTCCATGTTTTCCTACGATGTTTGCGTAGTATCCAGATGTTTCCTCCCCATAGTTTCTTCTTTATTTCTTGATTTGTTATGAATAGTTGTAATGGATTTTATTATTGTTACTGATAGCATTGGAACTGATTAGATCAGTAAATGTGCGTGATCTTCATCGGTTCCTATTTCTAGGAATGTTATCTCGTAGTTTTCAGATGTTTCTAAGCAGGTTTGTTTTAAGCTTTTATCTATTTCTTGCGAGAATATCTTTTTTCTATAGAACCCATTTGATTACTTTTGCCTAGCTAATCTTTTAAATTGAAGTCTGATCGTACAGAGTTGAAGTTTTGCTATTGAAGTTTCGATAAATTTCTCACAATTTTCCCATAGTATTCTGCATTTCTCACTCCAGCTGTTTGATCATTCAATTGCCCATCCTTTATGAACTGGTTTGAAACCTGGGTTGTTTTTATCTTTACTAGGTTTTGGGGTAATTTGTGTTCTAATCTTGCTCAGAATTTGAGGAAATCGGCTACTCAGTAAAAAAGTGTGCTAGGATAGCTTGTTAAATTGATGTATATCCACTAAACTAACAAAAGATAAATTTAAAATTATCTCAGGCCTTTTTTAAGCTTAAATTTAAACCAAAATCAGATATGTTTTTACGAAAAAAAATTGTTGTCCGAAGTGTAAAAACAATAAAGTTTCTAAAGATGGATTTAAAAACAACAAACAACAATTTGAATGTAAAAAGTGTGGGTGTGGATTTGTAAAAAAAGATAATAGTTGGATAGGTTTAGCATATCAAGATTATGCTATTGACAAACAAACCTACCAAGAACTAGAAGTTAAATTTGGATTTAATGAAAAACAATCCGTAAATATTTTGATAAATTGAATAGTCTGAATAGCTTGAATAAACAAAAAATATTCCAAAGAGCTACATCTAAAAAAATCAATTTAACAGTTGATACAACCTTTTTTAAAGGGAGGTGTGGTTTTGGTGTTACTGTGTTTAGATCTTAAAGTAAAAACATTTACTGGAATTATTGTGAAAGTGAATAACTAATAGAATACCAAAAAGTTTTAGATATAATAGATCAACAATATCAAGTAATTAGCGTTACTATCGATTGTAGAAGAGGTTCGAGGCAATTGATCCAAAGAAGGTATATTTTTAATGTACCAGTTCAATATTGTCATTTTCACCAAGTACAAACAGTTACCAAATACACTACTAAAAAGCCTAAAACAGATTGTGGAAAAGATTTAAGGAATTTGATTTTAGAACTTAAAAATCTAAACAAAAAAGATTTTATCAAGAAATTTAAACAACTAACTCAAACCTACAATGATTTTTTAAAAGAAAAGCTTTTAGATCTATTAAAAACAACTTTCCATATTTATTTACCTTTCAAGAGTATCCAGAGCTTAAAATTCCCACCACAACTAACTCAGCAGATGGGTAGTTTTGGACAATGGAAGAAAAAGTTTAAACTTCATAATGGGATTAGTAGAAACAGAAAAATGCAAATGATTGATAAAGTTTTAGCCAATAACAGTGGTTGATTTAGCACACTTTTTTACGGAATAAATTTGTTTAAGCTCTATTTCCAACTTTTCCTAATGGTAACCATTATCTAAAAGTATTGTGATCTTCTTAGTATTTACTGGCTTCTGTTTGAAGTAGCTAAGATTATTCACCAGTATTTGAACTAAATCTTTATCATCTGAAATATTGACAGGCGTGCAGTGAATAAACAAGATATTTCCTAAAGTATCCATACAAAGATGTCTTTTGATACCATTGGTGAATTTGTAACTACAAAATCTCTTTACTAATTTTTCCCCAAGTCCCATCTTTTTTCCATTTATTAAACCAGTAAAAAACTGTTCCTGTAGGTGGTAAATCTTTGGGTAAATCTAACCATTTACAGCCATTTACGAGTTGATAGTATATCATTACAAATTTCATGTTTGCTCCATTTTGCAGGTTTAGTTTGAATACTAGATCTTGGTAGAAAAGGACTGATAGGATTGAACTCTGACTTTGTTAAATCTGTTGTGTAAGCCATAGTGACTTACTGTAGAGAATTTCTTAAAAGATTTCAAATGGGTTCTTTAGCATGAAATACTAAGTGATACATTAGTAGGTTTTTGTTGCGGTTTTTGAGGATATGTTCGGACATTTCTTTTTCGATACACAACTTTTATCTAACGCACTAAGTTTAGCAAGGGAAATTACCTCACAGGCCTAGAAGGTCAAGGAATTTGGGGGAGGTAAAACATACAAGCAGAAGATTACAACTGTTTGAATGATAGTTGAGTTTTATAGGCTTTGAGTATGTGTTTTGGAGTGGGCTCTGGTATATAAGCTGCACGAGGTATAGATGTCTAATTTATGAAGGTTTTTGGTATAAAATCCATTTAAAAAATTAACCCAAATAAGAAATTATTTCTATTCAAAATATAGCTACCTAGCAAAAACTTTGCTCGATTACTGCTTGGCTCTTTTTACACTCCAAATAATCTCTAAAAGGTTTCCATACTCCAAAATATTTTCTACGTTATTAATCTCAAAATTGCTTCGATTGTCTTTAATTAGCTTGTAAGGGTGTAAAACATAACTACGAATTTGACTTCCCCACTCAGCACTTTGAAGTTCGCCTCGTAATTCTATCCTCAAATTTTCTTGTTTTTTAGCTTCCACTACGGCTAATTTATTTTTTAGATATTTGATAGCGATTTGGCGATTTTGAACTTGACTTCGCTCGTTTTGGCAAACTACTGTAATCCCAGTTGGCAAATGAGTTACTCGCACTGCAGAATAGGTGGTATTTACACTTTGACCTCCCTTTCCACCGGCCATGAAAACATCCCATTTAAGATCTTCTTCAGGAATATCAGCAATAGAAACTTCTTCTTGCACATTATCAGGAATAACCTCTACAAGAGCAAAACTAGTCTCACGAGTGTGAGCTGAATTATACGGAGAAAGTCTAACTAGTCTATGCACCCCAGCTTCTTCTTTCAAAAAACCATATGCTTTTAAACCCTTAATTTCTAAAGTGGCGGATTTTACCCCACCTTCTTCTCCACTAGAAAGAGAAATCAAAATCACCTGCCAATTCATGTTTTTGGCAAAACTTTGATACATTGCTAATAGCATTGCTGCCCAATCCTGAGCATCAATCCCGCCAGCGCCACTGTGAATAGATACTAACGCTCCCTGATCATCAAACTTACCATTTAAAAATTTTTGATTTTCTAGTTCTATTTTTTGATTTTCTAGTTCTTTATAAATCTTTTCTGATTCTATCTCCTCACCCAATTCCCGAGCAATTTCTAAATTTTCTATAAGATTTTGAAACTTTTCCAATTTCTGAAAAACTCCTGATTTAGAAGATAAATCTTGGTTTAATTTGGTGGCTTTTTTTTGATCATTCCAAATATCTGGAGACTCCAATTCTTTTTTTAAAATTTCAATTTCTTCCTTCAATTTTCCCAATGAAAAACTTTCCAAAAGTACTTTGGACGACTTTAAAAAATCGTTTAATTCTTGATCCAAAATCATGCTCAATCTTTTTGATTAATACTAACGTTTACTCTTGCCGGAACTCCAGGAAGTCGCACACCTTGTTCTTTTTTTTGTATATCTTTAATTTGAGGATAATTTTGCTGGAGATCGTCTTTGGCTTTAGAAAAATCATCGTTGGCTAATTTAGTGGCTAATTCTGACTCATTTAATTCTATTTTTTGAGAATAAATGTAGTTAAGATTGAGAGTTATAGGTTTATCAATCTTACCAAAATCGCTACCATCATAATCAATCGATTTTATCTCTACCAATCTTTTTAAATCAGCGACTGTTAACTTTAATTCATCTTCTAAAAGACTTTTGTTGAGATAATAAATTTTAGCTTTGGTCGTTGAAGTTATGCCAATTGTATCTGCAATATCACCGATATTTCGAGTATAGATGTGTTTAATATCTTGAAGAGAATACCAGCTAGGATCAGCATAAGTATCTTCATTTTTAATCGATTGAATTTCAGGTTTTACAAGTTCTTGAATTTTTTGATTAGACCGATCTTCTAGTTTTTTTAGATCTTCAGCTTGTACAACTTTCTTGCCAGTTTCTTTAGTAATGCTAACTTCTTCACTAACTACAGCTTGCAACAAATTTCCGATCAGATCTCGTCTTAAATTAAGAACCTTTAAGGTAGAGTCTTTGGGTAAATTGTAGTTGCTACCACTACCACTAGCTTCAATGTTAATAGTTAAATTTTCACCACTTAAGTCACTTCTTTCTGGCACCGTAAAAGTTCCAGGCTCTCCATTCACAGGCACATGCTTGTATTCTAAACCATTAGAACCTACCAAAATTATCCCTGATCTATTAAAACTAACTGAACCTCCACTACGATTAACTATAGTTACTTTTCCTCTGGCTTGACTTAGGCTTATCATCTCTTTTCCGCTAGCTTCAATTTCACCTGTAGTATTTAAATTGCGATTTTGACTCAAAAACCTACTAGGACTAAGGGTAAGCTGACTACTCTTTTCTTTTTTATCAGGAACCACGTTTAGACTATAGACATTGGTTGGAAATAAAGTCCACATGCCTAAAACAACACTCGATAGGATTGCTGTAACTATACTAAACTGAAAACTTCTGATAAAAAAATTAGGTTTTTTGACTTTCTTTTGCTCAACACTTTTAATCGAGTTTAGAGCCTGTCTTGTATTTTCAATTCGCTCCAACCAACTATCTAAATTTTGTTCTAAATTATTTTGGAGGGTGGCTATTTTTTTATCGGTATTTAGATCTTTTTCTTCTATAACTTGAGAAGGTTTGGTTAAATCTGGGTTTGGTTGAACAAAAAATTGAGGTTTAGAAAAACTGTTAGATTGTTTTTTGATTTCTCCCAACTTCACAGATTCCTCAGCAAAGCCAATATCAAGTAAAGAGCTTGGTGAATAGTTAAAATCTTTTTTAAGGAGATCAATAGCCTGTAGTTTAGGATAAGATGCTGGTCCGATTGTTTGAACTTCAGAATTTTCTAGTTGATTCTCTACTTCTTCAAAGGGATTTATATTTATTAGAGGCTTACTTGACTCCGCTTCAATTTCAATTATTTGGTTGCTAGGAATTATCTGTGCATAACTTGTGGATATATTGTTGTTATCTTCAGAGAAATCTCCAGCTAAAATTACTTCTACCTGACATGTTTTTAAAAATTCTAAGATATTGGGATTTTCACTTGTCCACGCTATATGCCTTGGATAATTACTAATTTGATAAGTAAAAATAGTAAAAGCAATCGGAGTTGTTAAAAAAGTAGGTAAAGAATCTACATCAACAATTAACTTACCGTAATTATTGGCTTGAGTTGCAAGTTTTTCTAACAAGTCTCGCTTGGCGGTTGCAGATGTAATGGTAATCATAATCATCTTTGGTATAACCAAAATAATCAATTTATAACTGTTGCCAATCAAGCTAATTTTAGTCAAGCAACCTTTTAACTAATGGTTTTTGACAAAGCTGATTTTGCAAATATTTCTTAGTCTATGAATTATAAAATTGGTATTTGTGGAGCCCATGGAACAGGTAAAACAACCCTTGGAAAAGCTATTTCAGAAACTCTCAAATTAAATTTTATTACCAACACCATGAGAAGTATGTGGCAAGAATTTGGAATAACTGACTTTGAAAAACTCCCTGCAGACGCTCGATCACTGTTTCAGAAACACGCCATAACTAGGCAAATTAAATTTGAAGAGGAACAGAACCAAGCTGGATTTATTACCGACCGAACAGTTTTAGATAACCTTGGTTACACTCTGCTTAACTCTGACATGTTTGGGGCTGATCTTGAAGTTTATAAGCTATTGGTTCAAGAAAGACTCAAAAATTATACCCATTTAATTTATTTGCCAGTGGTTTTTGATTCCCCTAGTGAACATTTGCGAGCAGATATTTCTACTAGAATAACCTGGGCAGATATTATTGAAGGTTTGATTGAGGATTATTTTCCCAGTCAAAAACTTCTCAGAATGTCCTCAGTTGATCACAACGATAGAATACAAGAGGTTTTAAAATTTATTGATTTTTAAAATAAATGGCTAGACGTAAAAAGTTTAAGTTTGCTGAGATTGAAAGCTTCTCGAATGTAATCGAACCAAGTAAAGAAATATATCAAAAAATTAGTGGTAACTGGTCTAAATTTTTTGGTAACAACAATCCAATCGTATTGGAATTAGCTTGCGGTTATGGAGAATATACTTTGGGGCTAGGAAGAATTTTCCCAGAGAAAAACTTTATCGGCGTTGATATTAAAGGAGAAAGAATTTGGATGGGAGCTAAAATTGCCTTGGAGGAAGGTTTAACTAATATAGCTTTTTTACGAACTTCGATTGAAAACTTGGCTAGTTTTTTTGATAAGCAAGAAGTTTCTGAAATCTGGATTACTTTCCCAGATCCTCAGCCTAACAAAATCAGCCGTAGATTAACTTCCCTAAGATACCTCCAAATTTATCGTCAAGTGTCTAAAAACAATTCCAAATTTTATCTAAAAACTGATAATACAGAATTTTTTGAATTTAGCTTGGATCAGCTCCTGCAAGTTCCAACTCAGAATCTAAAATACACTTTTGATTTATACGATTCTCCATATTTATCAGAAAATTATGGCTTAAAAACTCGTTATGAAAAAAAATTTGAATCTAGCAAAATTAAATACTTAAGTTGCAATTTTCAAACTTAAAAACTTATTAAAATGCCTTTAAAATAGTCCAGACCAAGTGTTTGCCAAAAGGTCTTTTTTATAGTATAGAGTATTGTATTGATTCGTCGTTCTTGCCAAAAATAAGTGGCACAATTTTGTATGTCTAACCCTATTAACAATGAAGAAAAAAATATTCAGACTCTAATCTTTGAAGATGTAGAAAGTTTAAAAGGTTACGTTGGACTAGTCCCACAATACCTACCAAATCTTTTAAATGCAATTTCACCTTGTCCAGTAGAATACCTACTAAATCGCTACCAAAATGACCAGATTATAGAAGAAATAATAGTTTCTATCTACCCTAAAAATAATTTTATAGATTTCAATCAACAAAATCGAGAATCGCAGATTTTAACTCGTAAAAATGAAATTTTAGCTTTTCCTGATTCTACCGAATTAATATCTAGTGGAGAAAATAAATCGCCGATTATAACTCAAAACAGAGAGCTAAGCCAACAAATTTTACCTACTCTGATTGACTGTAGAGATTGGAATGTGGTCAAAATTTTACGTCCAGGTTTAATTAGTTATGCCGACTTAAAATTGCTTTTACCTAGAAAGATTTTTCTTATCAAAGATTACTTTTCTTACCAAAGTCTAAACTTTTTAGATCTTTTTAAAATTTATAACAAGCCAAATACAAAATCTAAAGTTGTTGTTTTAGGAACTAAAGAGAATCTTAAAATCGAATTTGATCTATGGTTTTTAAGGCATTTTCAACTTTACCGTAAGGATAATTTTACGCTTATAAATATTGGCTCTCAAACAAACCCAGAAAATATAATCAAGCAACTTGGGAAAAATTTAATGCTCGCTAAAGAGGAAGCTGCTGGGTATATTTATTTTCTTAATCAATCTTGGCCTCAAAGCCAGTGGGGAGAAATTTTAAGATTTATTATTTCTAATATCTCCAAGCCTCTTCCAGAAAAACCAAAAAGGGTAAGAGCAGAAAAACTTATAGCTGCTAACAGACAGCAGGCATTTGACTACGTTTAGTCAATACAGAGGATTATTAATCCGTTTCTAAACTAAACACTTTTTTATAACTGATATACTTAAACCCGCTACCCGGAATACACATTCAAAACCTACAAAACTCACCCCATTCAAACAGTTGTAGTCTTTTCTTTGTGTATTTTATAGCCAATCAGTAGTTAAAATAGACAACGCAGTTGAGGACTGTTTGAGCTTTAAATTCTTTTTAATCTAATAGGACTTAGAATGCGAGTTCCGCAAACAAGTGTCTAGTTTAATAGTAGTTTGGCTATAATTTAGGTTTGAGTATATCAGTAAAATCATTTTTTAAAAAACTCAAACGAAAAAGTCATCACCTGTACTTTTCATACTCACCTCAGAAATAGATTTTTGTTGGCCGTAACTTACAAAATAGTTATTTTGGCTCCAAGCTCATTCAGTCTTTCAGCAATTTCTTGGTAGCCTCGTTTTATAGAGTAAACGTTTCTCAGTATCGAAGTGCCTTTAGCATTCAACATAGCAATCAAAATAATCATAGCTGGACGAAGTGCTGGTGGGCAAACTACTTGGCTGGCTTGAAATTCCACACCCCCTTCAACGTAAACTCTATGAGGATCAGCTAGCAAAAGATTTGCTCCGAGTTTATTTAGTTCCATGAAATAAATAGAGCGATTTTCATATACCCAGTCGTGAATCAAAGTCATCCCCTGAGCCTTGCAAGCAATAGGCACAAAAAAGGGAAGGTTGTCGATATTGATGTCTGGATAAGCACCGGAAGTAATTTTTTCGATTGGAGCTTTTAGTTTGGATGGAAAAACTGTAAGGTCAACTAGCTTACTATAACCATTTTGAGATAAGTAAACTTTACTTCGTTTATATTTCAAGCCCATTGTTTCAAGCTTTAAAAGTTCTAATTCCATAAAATCAATTGGCACTCGTTTAATAACTAATTCTGATTCAGTAACTACAGCTGCAGCCACAAACATCATGCTTTCAATCGGATCCTCACTGTTATAAAATTCCACATCTTCATTGATTTCAGCTACTCCATGAACAGTTAATTCGTGAGTTCCAATTCCTTCAATCTTGACTCCAAGCTTTTCCAAAAAGTAACATACATCTCGCACCATATAATTGCTAGAAGCAAATTTAATAACAGTTTTACCCGGTATTTTGCTAGCTGCCATCAAAATATTTTCAGTAGCCGTGTCACCTTTTTCATACATTACAATCTCAGCAGTTTTGAGCTTTTTCACTTCCACCAAATATGAACTTGGCTTCAATTTTACATTTACTCCTAACTTTTGCAAACCTAACAGATGTGCCGAAACTGGTCTTTTGCCAAGGTTACAACCTTTTGGCCCTGGTAATTCAAAGTTTGGCATCAAATGAATTAATGGACCTAAAAACATCAAGATTGTTCTAGTTCGACCGGCAGCAACTTTATCGATATTTTCGCAATCTAATTTTTTGGGCGGGTTGATTTTTAGAGTATTTTTTTCTATCCATTCAAATTTTATCCCTATACTTTGCATTACCTCCAAAATCCGATTCACCTCTTCAATTTTAGGAATGCCGTGCAAAATAGTTTGCCCACGATTTAAAAGACTTGCACACAAAAGCCCCATGGCTCCATTTTTACTGGTATTGGTAACAACCTCTCCAGAGAGTTTATGCCCACCTTCTACCACAAAATCAACAGAATTACTCATAAAAGTTATAAATTAAATTATAAATTAATTTGTCTATGAAAAGCGATTTTATGTCTAATGTTGATATACTTTTAAATACAGTCCAAGTAAATTCTTATGCTAAACTAAACATTCAAAGCCTACAAAACTAACTTCATTCAATGGTTAGAGTTCTTTTCTTGTGCATTTTAATTTAGATTTGAATACAGAATATACTTGACTAGCTCCACACAAAGATTGCTGCTAAATATTCATAAATATGAATCACCAAAACACAAACCAAGCTCATTCTAATCATCACGCAAATCATGCCGAGATGTTCAAGCAAAAATTTTTCATCTCCCTGCTTTTTACTATTCCGATAGTCTTATTATCTCAGCTGGAAAATCATTTGTTCGGAGTGTCACCTTTTCTGAATTTTCCCGGTCAACAGTACCTAAATTTATTTTTATCTAGTGTTCTGATGTGGCATGGAGGTGTACCATTTTTTAACGGGATGATGTCCGAATTTCACAAACGTCAGCCTTGTATATGTCAAATTATTCAGTGACAGAATTGAGCTTTTGATAAGGAGTCATGTTGTCTATTCCTTGATGCCTTCTGATATGATTGTAATAGCAACAGTATTCAAACAATTCTTCTTCTAATTG
>JBIKIW010000043.1:0-12307 GCA_044361365.1 Limisphaerales bacterium
ATGTTTAAGGTAGTTACGAGCCAGGGTTTTATCGTTTAAACGCATATGTTATTAAAAATTTTTAAACAGAATTAAAAGTATTAGGAATAACTAAAATTCTGTCATCAAAATTGTTGACATATACAAGCCTGGAATGATGACTCTGATCTCACTGGCGATTTCGGTAGCTTATTTTTATAGTAGTGCAATTGTGTTTGGGCTAGATGGAATGCCTTTTTTCTGGGAATTAGCTACTCTGATTTCGATGATGTTATTTGGGCATTGGATTGAGATGAGTGCAACTATGAGTGCTGGGAATGCTCTCCAAGAATTGGTTCAACTTTTACCCCAACAAGCCCATAAAATAGATCAAAATGGAGTCTCTGATGATGTAGATTTGGAGCAAATAAATCCCGGTGATCTTGTACTGATCAAACCCGGTGAAAAAATTCCGGTCGATGGATTGGTGCTGAAGGGAGATAGTTTTGTAAATGAGTCACTTCTGACTGGGGAGTCAATGCCCGTAAAAAAAACTACTGATAGTAAAGTGATCGGCGGATCCATAAACCAGCTTGGATCATTGAAAATCAAAGTGTCCAAAACTGGTCAGGATTCGTTTTTATCACAGATTATTAGTCTCGTAAAACAGGCTCAAGACAGCAAATCTAAACTACAAAATCTGGCTGACCGGGTGGCTTTTTGGCTGACTATTTCGGCTTTGAGTATCAGTATTTTGACATTTGTATTTTGGGCCTTTTTCACTCCAGAACCTTTGGCTTTTGCGATCGCTCGAGCTGTAACTGTATTGGTAATTGCTTGTCCTCACGCTCTGGGTGTGGCTATCCCGTTGGTAGTTGCTATCTCAACCTCAATTGCTGCAAAAAATGGGTTTTTGATCCGAAATCGGACGAGTTTTGAATTAGCTGGAAATATTAATGCTGTAATTTTTGATAAAACTGGAACTCTGACTGAAGGCAAATTTGGCGTGGTAGATATAGTAACTTTTGAGGAAAATTATGATTCAGCTTTGATTTTAAAACTAGCTAAATCTGTTGAAACAAATTCCCAGCACCCTATCGCTACAAGTATTCTAAAATACAGACCTGAGATCGAGGCAAGTAAAATTCAGAACTTTCAATCCATTACTGGAAAAGGAGTTTCGGCTGATTTTCAAAATAAACACATTTTACTTGTTAGCCCAGGCTATTTGAGTGAAAACAACCAGCAAATTCCGGAGTCCGCAACAAAGTTGATCGCTGATGGTAAAACTGTAGTTTTTTTGATCGTAAACAAATTGTTGGTCGGTTGTATATCTCTCGCTGATACAGTCCGTCAGGAGTCTAAATATGCAATCACAAAGTTAAAAGAGTTGGGTATCGCTCCAATAATGTTGACCGGTGATAATAAAAATGTAGCCCCTGCACTTGCAGCGTCTGATATCGGAATAGCAGTTGGTGCTGGTACAGATATAGCAGTACAGTCGGCTGATTTGGTGCTGGTCAAAAACAATCCGATGGATGTGGTAAATATAATACTTTTAGCCAAAAAAAACCCATACCAAAATGATCCAAAATTTGTGGTGGGCTGCAGGGTATAATTTGCTGGCCATACCATTGGCTTCGGGAATTTTGTATTACCAGGGTGTTGTTTTGACTCCGGCTTTTGGCGGACTTTTGATGGCACTGAGTACCGTGATTGTAGCGGTAAATGCCAAATCGTTAAAATTAAAGTAAGACAATGATAGCAATTTCTTAGCAATACTACTCCCAATATACTGACCGAATAAAAACCCTGATTACAATTTAAAGGATCAAATGAAAACAAGTTTTATTTTAAGATTAATCTATATTAATCTTGTTTTTTAGCTAACTTTGCAGCTCCGTAAATTCCGATATTTTTGAAATGATCAATATGATAATTTTCTTTCTTAAGGCCTAAAGCTGATAAATACTCATCTACAAACTGCCTAAAATGATAACCCTTTAAAAACAAACTCCCTTCAATCAAAACCAACAAACTATAATCTTTTTTAGCCTCGGCTTTTTCCTGCTTCCACAAATATAAAGCGTAAATATGCATTGCTACTAAGGATGCCGCCCTTTGAAAAACTTCAATAGCCAAACCAGGTAATCTTTCTTGATTTGATTCTGCCAATTCAGACATTTCCTTGGTGTTTTTTAAATTAGTATGAAAACCTTCTAAGTTTGCTAAAATGTTGAAATGCCTAACCAAATAAGCACCTCCAACTTCTTTTTCTAGTTTTTGTTGACTGTAATTAGGAGACAGAGCATCCAAAATTTTCCCGGTATATGATTGTTCAAAATGACTAAAATTTCCACTTTCTAAATTTACAAGTTCCTGGTCGTTTTTAAAACTTCCAAAATTGAAACCCGTACCAACAACTCCAAAAATTGTATTACCTTGATTGTATTCTTTTTTAAATCCTAGAGAAGCCAGACCAAGAGCCACAGTATCATTACAAACACTTACTTTAACTTGTTTATTTTTGGTAAAAGCAATATATTTTTCGATTTCTTCTCCCACAGTTTGCCCGACTAAATTCTTAAAAGTATGTTCTTTAGTCCCATGAAGCAAAATTCCATCTAAAATTCCATCTCGCGTTACAGATTTTAAAGGATAAGCAAAATTTAAAGCTATAAATTTAACATTTGGATCATAATTTTTAGCAAAAACTTCCATCACAACTTCCTTAGAAACCAAAGTTGGCAACTCATCTTCATAAAAGCTAAGAATCTCGGCTTTACCTTTGTTGTATTTCATTAAGGCACTTTCTAAATGCGATCCACCCATCATCATTACTTGAAAAACTTGCCCATCTTCAACACTATCAATTTTAGGTAAATCATTTACAGCAAAAGCTAGATCAGTTTTTTTACCATTTTCGCTGCTTTTGATTTGCACGATTAAGTTAGAGGCAAACTCTTGAAGTTGCGGAATCGAATATAACATAAAAAATATAAAGTGTTTGATTATTTTTTAGAAAATTACAGCTTGGTCAAGGTTGAAGGTCTAAAAATTGGTTAATTTGTTTGTTTTAAACAATCTAGCTCAAATTGTAACTGCTCCAAGGGTAATGCTCCTACAACCACTCTTTGTCTGTTAGTTTCCCTATCAAAAATTACACTAGTTGGAGTTCCATGGCCCATCCCTCCCAAGATTTGATTAGCTTGGTTGGTGTCTCCTACTACTTTATCAACAACGCTTTGATCCTTTAAACAATCACCTAAATTCTTTGAATCTACTCCATTCAAAATAGCTATTTTTTCACCTTGTTCTGGGGTTTTAATTTGTTTTTGATAAGCAAAAAATGAATCTGCTAATTTCCAAAACTGTTCGTCTCCACCAATTTGGTAACTACACTCCGAAATAATCGCTAAGTTTAAAGCATTTGGATGAATTGAAGTGATTGGATAGTGTCTATAAACCATGGCTAAATCTGAATTTTCCTGATAAATTTTTTCTAAATCAGGTTGAATTTTACGACAAAATGGACATTGAAAATCTGAATACTGCACCCAAACGAATCTAGCTCTTTTATCACCTTTCCACTTATCCAAAACCGGATTTGGTTGTTCAAAATTAGTATCCTGTTTTTGTATCATTTCAGATTGGGGGTCAGATAGGTTTTGTCTGTTCAGTTCATTAAACAAATTGGTCTGACTTTTTTTTAGGTTATCAACTTCTCGCTTTTGCTCTGTTTGATTTCGCTCCAAACGAACAAACATGAACGTTGAGAAAATTAAAATAAAAACTGTTATTGCTGTTAAAGCACCTGCTAAAATCATTTTTGGAGTTTCGCTAGGGTCAGTTTTTAGAACTGGTTCTTTAGTACTGTCTATTTCTTTTAAATCTTGCTTTTTTGGCTCAATTTCTTTTTTCTCAATTGTAATTTCCGGATCTTTATGATCTAGGTTTAATTCTATTCTCTTAGCTATTTTTTTAGACTTGGGTTTTTTGATTGAATCAGAATAAAGGCTTTTTTTTGTTTTAGGTTTTGGCATAATGTTATTTATTAAAGCTATTTTAAATTATAAGTTTAAGTTGTACAAGTTTTTAACGGCTCAATTTTTTCTAGTTTTACAAAGCTGAATAATTAAGCTTAAATTATGTTGTGAGCATCTCAATTAATCAGTTAGTAAAACAAAAACTTAAAGAAAGAAGTAAAGTAAGGGCTAAGAGAAAAACTTTTGCCTTAATGCGTAGATTTGGACACAGTTTTGCAATTGCAGTTCCAATGGTAACTTTACTTTTTAGCACTTATTTAGCCTGGCAAGTAAATCGCTACGAACCAAAAATGGCAGGTACAGGTGAGGTTAAAGCTGCTCTTGAAACCTTGGATTTAAGTAAACCAAAAAACAATTCTTCATCTTCTATTGATAGCAAAAATCAAAAATCCCAAACAGAATTACCCAAAGAAAAATCACTAGCAATTCCCTATATAAAACAAGATTATAAACTTTCTTGCGAAGCTGCTGCCTTACAGATGACTTTAAAATATTATGGTATCGAAAAAACCCAAGATGAGCTTTTAAATCAAATAGGTTTTGTGGAACCCAAGCAAATGCAAGAAGTAAATGGAAAATTGATCTGGGGTGATCCGGAAGTTGGCTTTGTGGGCGATGTTAAAGGATCTTTTACAGGTGAAAAAGATGGTAAAAAATCTTTACGCTACGCTACAGGTTGGGGGGTTAAACCTGGTCCAGTTGCAAGAGTTGCTAAGGAGTATTTTCCTGATAGTAAGGCTGTTGATGGAGGTACCTTAAATCAAGTTTTACGTTCTATCGCTGCTGGAAAACCGATTATTTGGTGGCACCGTAGAGACGATATTCAAAAAGAAAAAATT
This sequence comes from Limisphaerales bacterium, assembly GCA_044361365.1. GTDB lineage: Bacteria > Patescibacteriota > JACMRA01 > JACMRA01 > JACMRA01 > JBIKIW01. The sequence continues at coordinate 4,844 of JBIKIW010000043.1, forward strand.
ACTTATTACACACCTGCTGGAAAACCAGTAGATTATGAACAAAATCATGTTGCAGTAGTTTCTAGTTATAAACTAGATGATAACCAAAAAGCAATTTTTCATATTTTAGATCCTTTTTATGGAGAATATGATATCAATCAAGACGATTTTCTGAAGCTCTGGGCTAGACATTCCAATCAAATGGTGATAGTTGGCTAAGAGTGAATCTCCAAACAGTTTCTAAAATTAGCTCTTTAAACCTCCATTTTTACCAAGAAGTTAGCGAGATCTGGAATCAAGACCCAAATTATGTCTGGGAAGGCTGGTTAAAAATACTTCCTAATTTAAAAACTTTAATTGGCAATAAAAAAAACTTTAAGGTTCTGGATTTGGGTTGTGGAAATGCTAGGTTTTACGCTTTTTTGACCTACAATTTTCCAGGTTTAAAATTAGAATATTATGGCTTAGATTTTAGTTTAAACTGGCTAGAAAAACATAAAGATAGTCTCGGTTCAGATCCAGGCTGCAAGCTATTTGAAACAGATTTATTAGACTCAAAATGGCTAGAAATTGTTAGGAGTGAAGAATTTGATCTGATTGTTTCTTTCGGGTTATTTCATCATATTCCTGGATCTCAAAATAGACTTAAACTTTTACAACAAGCCGTCTCAAAACTTAATCAAAATGGTCTTTTAGTATGGACAAGTTGGCAGTTTTTAAACGAAGATAGGCTAATTAAAAGAATTTTACCGAAGGATTCCCCAAGGTATAAAAAATTACTAGAAGATTTGAAAATTCCTTTACATGAAATAGAAAAAGGTGATTATTTTTTGGATTGGATAAAGATCAAATCGTTATATAGATATAGTCATAATTTTGAAATTCCAGAAGCTCAAGAAATTATCCAAAAGAGCAATTTAGAAGCTAAAGAAGTTTTCTTAGCAGACGGTCGTTTTTCCAATCGCAATAGATATTTTATATGTATCAAGCCATACCAACACCTTTAGTTTCAGTTTTAATAGTCTCTATGAAAGAGGAGAAAACTATTTCAAAATGCCTAGAAACTCTACTTTCTGGTTTTGTAGGGAACCTAGAAATCTTGGTCTCTATTCCTGATGAGCCAACTTTTTTAGCAATCCAAAAAACTGCCGCCAGGTTAAATTTAGCCGACAGACTTTTCAGATCTCCAATGTCTATGAGTGGAAAAGCTCACGGAAAACCTGCTGAGCTAGACGAGCTTATGAAAATGGCGAGAGGAGATTTTTGGATTTTTGCTGACGGAGACACCAGTTTTGGCAATTCCTCGATTCCTAAATTACTAACTAAATTTAACCAAAATCCTAACATTGTGGCAGTTAGTGGCAGACCAATTTCAGCAGATCACAAAGATAACATGATGGGTTATTTTGGTCATCTTTTAGCTGATGCCGCCCACGCTCGCAGACAACAAATGCAAAATGTAGATAATGGCTATTTTTTCCCAGTCAGTGGCTATCTTTTTGCCATGAGAAGAAATAGCTATCGTCTTCCAAATGACGCCCTTGCCGATGATGCTTTTATTTCCTATAAAATTTTAAACGATCATAAACAAATTGCTTATTGCCCAGAAGCCAATGTGTATGTGAAATATGCAACCACTTTAAAAGATTTTTACAAACAAAAAAAGCGATCGGTGGGTGGGTTTGTACAGTTAAAAAAGTATGGTTTGCTAAAAAAAGCACCTCAAACAAGGTCTTTCTGGCAAGAGGTTAGCTGGTTTTGGTTTCCGATTAAATATGCAAAAAATACTCGGGAATTATTTTGGTCACTGGCTCTTTATCCAATTAGATTTTGGCTTTGGGTAATGATTTTTTGGGAGCAAAGAATTATCAAAAAAGATTTTAGATCTACTTGGGAAAGAGTTGAATCTACAAAATAGATTGACAAAAAGCGGAAAAATCATCTATTACTTTAGTTAAGATTTCTGAGATATCAAGACTTAACTAGATTGTCTCTTATTATCCATGAATTTTTGGTTCTTAAAATTGTAATTACTACTCGGATTTTGTCCGAGATTTTTGCGTTTTTAAGCTAATTAAAAAATCTAGTTTAAGCTTTTTTCTCTTTTTTAAACAAAATAAATCTAACCCTCAAACTCCTTTATGCCATACGTAGCTATTCCAAATAACCTCAAAAAAGTTGATTCTGTAAGTCTTGAACTAATGTCTTCAGAAGAAATGTTGAAGATGAGTTATGGTGAAGTCCTAACATCAGAAACTATCAACTATAGAACAGGAGCTCCTCAAATGAACGGTCTTTTTTGTCAGGCAATTTTCGGACCAGTTAAGGATTGGGAATGTGCTTGTGGAAAGTATAAGCGTTATCGATATGCTGGAGTAATTTGTGATAAATGTGGAGTTGAAGTAACTCATTCTTCAGTTCGAAGAGAGCGAATGGGACATATCAGTCTTGCAGCTCCTACAATTCACCCATGGTTTTTAAGGGTTATTCCTTCCAGAGTCGCTCTTTTACTAGACATGAAATCTACAGATTTAAGTAGAGTTGCGTATTTTTCAGCCTACGTAATCACTGAAATCAACGAAGAAATGAGACAAGAATATTTGGCTAAGATTGATCAAGAGGGTGAAAATCGTATCAAAAATACTAAAGTTGATTATGATAATAAGTTTCAAGATTTATCGAGACAATATCAAATCGATAAATCTGCTGGTAAAATTGATAAAGAAGCTCTTAAAACCAAATATGAAACTGACAAAGAGATCTTAAAGTCTCAACAAGCTGAAATGATAGCTAAGATTGAAACCATTGCCGAGGTTGCTAAGAAAGAGCTAGTTTCTATAAAATACAAAGATGTTGTAACTGAGGTTTTATATCAAGAAATGGCTCAAAAATTTGGTCCCGTAATTCGAGCAGGAATCGGAGCTGAAGCTATCGACAATCTTTTGAAAAATATCAACCTTGAGGCAGAATATGCTGAATTAAAAGAAAGGCTTGCTGAAACTAAAGGTCAAACTAAGAAAAAAATTGCTAAGAGGTTAAAGCTAATCAAGTACTTTATTACAAACAAAACTCGTCCAGAGTGGATGATTTTAAAGAGAGTAATGGTATTGCCTCCAGATCTTAGACCAATGTTACAATTGGATGGTGGTAGATTTGCTGCTTCTGATTTAAATGAGCTATATAGAAGATTGATCAATCGTAACAATCGACTGCGAAAACTTATTCAAATTGGAGCTCCTGAAGTAATTTTACGTAATGAAAAGAGAATGCTTCAAGAAGCTGTAGAAGCTTTGATTGATAATTCTGCTAGAAATGGTCGTCAAGTTATGGCTTCAACTGGAGTTAAAAGACCGTTGAAATCTTTAACTGATATTTTAAAAGGAAAACAAGGTCGATTTAGACAGAATCTTCTTGGAAAACGTGTAGATTATTCAGGTCGTTCTGTAATTATCATCGGACCAAGTCTAAAATTGGACCAATGTGGACTACCAAAAGAAATGGCTTTAGAGTTATTCAAACCGTTTTTGATTGGTCGTATTATTAGTAAATCTGATCAAGGATTGTTACCCGAAGAATTACAAGCTTTTAACGTACACTCTGCTAGAAGATTAATCGAGAGTAAGATTCCCTTGGTTTATGACATTTTAGATGAAGTTATTCAGGATAAATACGTTCTTCTAAACCGTGCTCCTACTTTACACAGACTTTCTTTCTTGGCATTCAAACCTACTTTAGTTGAAGGAAAAGCCATTCGCTTACACCCTTTGGCTTGTCAGGCTTTCAATGCCGACTTTGACGGAGATCAGATGGCAGTTCACTTACCAATAACAGTAAAAGGGCAAGAAGAAGCTAGAGATTTGATGGTTTCGACTAAAAATTTACTCAAACCTGCAAGTGGAGAAATCATTATGGGAGGAGGTTATCAAGATATTGTTTTAGGTTGTTATTATCTAACTAAAAATCCAAAACCAGCCGAAGGTAACCCTAAGTTTTTTGCGACCCCTGATGAAGTAATGATGGCTTTAGAAAACGGACGAGTACAAATTCAAGAACCAATTTTAGCTAGAATGACTAAAAAAGGTAAGACAGAGATGGTAGAAACTACCCCTGGTAGAATTATTTTCAATAGCTGTTTCCCTAAAGAGTACAAATTTATTAATGAAATGACAGACAAAAAAGTCTATCAAAAAGTTATTAACGAAGCTTATTTTGAGCTTGGAGCTGAAATCATGGCTGAGGTTTTAAACAACATTAAAAACTTAGCTTTTAGATATGCTACAGAGTCTGGAATTTCTTTGTCTTTTGCAGACTTCACCATCCCACAAGAAAAATATGCTTTATTAGATGCTTCTCGAACTAAAGTTAGCGATATTCAAGATTTTTACGACAAAGGAATGATGTCTGTAAATGACAGACATAAACAGATTGTCTCTGTTTGGAGAGACTCTTCAGATAAAATTTCAGATATGGCTGTAAAGTCTTTAGATGATGAAGGGAATGTAGGGATGATGATTAAATCTGGAGCGAGGGGGAATGTTTCTCAGCTAAACTTGATGGTTGGTATTAGAGGTTTATCAGTTACTGCTGGAGGTCATATCATCGAATTACCAGCCCAACACGGATACTTAGAGGGATTAACTGGTTTGGAGTACTTTATTGGTATGAAAGGTCACCGTAAAGGACAGGCCGATCTTTCCCTAAAAACAGCCGATGCGGGTTACTTGACCAGAAGGTTGGTAGATGCTGCTCAGAATTTAATTATCATGGCAGACGATTGTGGTGCTGATGAAGGAATTTTGATTACTGAACCCCAAAATGGTTATGGAAACGGGCTTTGGGAAGTTCCAAATGGTAAAGCTTATGGAAGGTATTTATTAAAGGATGTTGTTGTTGATGGTAAGGTTGCTGCAAAAAGATCAGATCTTCTAAATCAAGTATTAATTGAGAAATTAAAGAATTTAGGCGTCAAAGAACTATGGGTTAGATCAAGTACTAAGTGTATTTTACCAAGAGGAATTTGTCAGCAATGTTATGGTATTGACTTTAGTACTCACAGACCTGTTGAATCTGGTGTACCAGTGGGTATAATCGGAGCTCAAAGTTTGGGAGAAAATAGTACTCAGCTTACGATGAATCAAGGAAAACACACTGGAGGAGTTGTTTTAAAAGCCGACATCACTCAAGGTTTGGCACGTGTAGAAGAAGTGTTTGAGGGTAGAATTCCTAAATATGCTGCTCCAATTTCATATATTGATGGTATTGTAGAAAATATTGCAGGTAGTTTAGAAAGTGGATTTAATGTTAAAATTTCTAGTCACAAATCTATCAATGCGTTACCTTACAATGTAGAAAATGACCAACTTTTAGTTGGTTCTGGATCTACAGTAAATAACAAAGATACCTTGCTTATAAAAGCCAATGGTGAAATCGTAAGGTCTGGATTTAATGGGGTTATGGAAGTTGATGGAAGTCAATTAGTAATTCGTCAGTCTGGAAATGAGGTTTTGGAAGTAGATACCATTCCTGGTTTTTACTTAAATGTTAAAAAAGGTGATATTATTAAAAAAGGTCACCCGTTTACAGAAGGTCCTATAGATTTGCAAGAACTCTTAGATCTAGTCGGCATTGATGCTGTTCAGAACTACATTGTGGAAGAATTGAGAGGAATCTATGTGGCCAATGGTATTACTGTAAACGAAAAACACATTGAGGTGATTATCCGCCAAATGTGTAATCGTGTTCAAGTTATCGATTCAGGTGATGCTGATTTTGTTCCTGGAGATTTAGTAAGATTGCCAGTAATTCTTGAAATTAACAAAGGTTTAGCCGATCAGGGTCTAAAAATAGCTACTTTCAAGAGAGTTGTAACAGGTATTTCAAAATCTTCTTTATCTACAGAATCATTCTTATCTGCTGCCTCTTTCCAAGAAACTTCTAAAGTTTTGGTAGAAGCAGTTGTTAGTGGACGAAAAGACTATCTTTTAGGATTAAAGGAAAATGTTATCCTCGGACAACTAATACCTGCAGGAACTGGCTTTAACCAAACTAGAGTAGAAAAAGCCGCCACACAAGTTGAACAAGATTTCAGTGAAGGCGAAGATATCTAATTCTTGACAAAGACTAATAAAAAACAATCTAATTATATATAATATGGCTCAAACAATCGAAGGTCAGCCGACCATGAAAGACTTATTACAAAGAGTGTCTTCTCAAGATCAAATCAAACCTGGAGATCAAATCAAAGGAAAAATTATCTTTTTAGCTAAAAATCAATGTTTAATCGATATTGAAAATGTTGGTTTAGGAGTTGTTCGTGGACGAGAATTATACAACGAAGACTTCTTATCCAAGCTTAAAATCGGTGAAGAAATCGAAGCGATCGTAATTGAATTAGATAATGAAATTGGCATGTTAGAGCTTAGCTTTAGAGCCATTGGAAAAGACAAAACTTGGGAAGAAATTCAAAAAGCTTTTGATGACAAAGAAATCGTTGAAGCTAAAATCAGAGATGCAAACAGAGGTGGATTTTTGGTTAAAGTTAAGGGAGTTGATGGATTTTTACCAGCTTCTTTACTTGCCCCAGCTCATGCTATTAAAAACGTTAGTATTGAAGACAATAGTTTGGTGAGTCAAATGAAAAAATATGTAGGGCAGTCTTTTAAAGTTAAAATTATTAACGTTAACTTAGAAAATGAAAGTTTAATCTTATCTGAAAAATCAGTTAGTGATGAAATTGCCAAGATCAAATTACAAAAATACCAAGTCGGACAATCTATAGATGGTGAAATTGTCGGAGTTGTAGATTTTGGTGTTTTCGTACGATTTGATGGTGATTTAGAAGGCTTAATTCACATTTCTGAAATGGCCTGGAAAAAAGTTGAAGATCCTCGTAAAGATTACAAAATTGGTCAAAAAGTAACTGCTAAAATTATAGAAGTAGATGCAGAAAATAGAATTAATTTATCCATTAAACAGCTACAGGAGAATCCTTGGTCAGCTTTCTCTCAAAAAGCTAAACCTGGAGACAAATTTAGAGGTACTGTTGTTAAAATTGTTTCATATGGAGCCATTATAGTAAACGACCATGACATTCAAGGTCTTTGCCATATTAGCCAAATCAGCGAAGAAATGCTAGAAAGTCCAGCTAAAATTCACGAAATTTTGAAAATTGGTGAAGTTAAAGACTTTACTGTTTTAAGTTTAGAGTCAGACGAAAAATTATACCTTACAATGCTTGACTTTTCTAAGGCTCAACAGATTCAAAAATCAGTAATGTCTCGAAAATCTGAAGATTCAGAATCCAAAGAAGACCAAGAATAACCAAAAACTACAATAGTTAGTATTTCTAAAGAACTAGCCTAGTTAGCAAACACTAACTAAACTAATTTCTATGATATACAGATAAAGATTAAGCAATTACAATTTAAAAAAAATAATTCATCATTTTTGTGTAGATATAGACGCTACAAAAACAAGTCAGTTAAT
>JBIKIW010000010.1:0-40674 GCA_044361365.1 Limisphaerales bacterium
TGTTTTTGTAGCGTCTATATCTACACAAAAATGATGAATTATTTTTTTTAAATTGTAATTGCTTAATCTTTATCTGTATATCATAGAAATTAGTTTAGTTAGTGTTTGCTAACTAGTCTAGTTCCTTATAAATGTCTATCTACGAAGAATTAAACAGTACGGAAATTTCCTCCAAACTTAATTTAAACCCTGCAAATGTAAGGCAAAGATTGAGCCGTAATCTCAAAAAACTACGCATAAAATGCTTTACTCTTTGGGAGGAGCTAAAAAAATCAAACTAATATGTCTGAAAAAAACCTACAAAACCCATTCAACAAAGAAGACTGGCTTTCAGAAATAGTCATTGCCGATAAAAATATCAAATCACTTTCAACCGAAACTTTTAACAATTTTACCCAAACCCACAAATCACATTTTTATATGTCCAAATACACACGTTTTATACAGTTTATTACTAAACACGCTTTCGTCACAGCACTTGCTACTTTTTTAATTATCGGCACAATTGGTGTCTCAGCGGCAGAATTAATCGCACCTGAAAACTACAAACCCTCTAAAACTTTGGGAATCAAAGCAAAAGAATCTCCAAAATCAAACACAGCGATTACAGCAACAGAAACTTCGTCGAGCTTATCAAGCAAAGAAGAAATTACAAATGTAAGCCTTAAAATTGTCACAATCACTCGTGAAAACAGAAGGTTATGTCTAGATCAAATACCTTTGTTTACATATGCTAACCCTAATAACATCGTAGCTGTGTCAGAATATTTAGGTAAAGATTATCCTGTAATTTATTATCGCTACGAAAATTCTCTATCAATTATTCCAGGTAAATATAAATTTAATGCTTACAATATCTCATCTGGTGGAGTTCAGTCAGAGCAAACAACTTGTGACTTTCTTACTAAAAACAACACCAAGGCTGAGTTTTCTAAAGATGTTGAGATCAAAAAAGATACCGCTCCTATGATTTACTACAATGCAAGTGAACAAGTAGCCGACAACTTCGCATTTCTTGATCAAACAAACCTATCAATTATCCCAGAACCACCTAAGTTTAGTCAAAATCCGATTACAAATATCCAGCCGACTATAATTTCTGATGATAACGGAAGAAAAGTAGAGCTACTAATTCCTAAAAATGAACCTCAAGAAGTTACTTTTTATTCTGAATTTTGCAAACCCTCTGGTGAAAAATTATCGGCTGGCTTAAAAGGAACTCTTTTGACTAAAGTAGCTAATACTCAATGTCCCGAAATTCCAAATCCTCAAAACTATGAATATTGGAATAAAATTCAGTGGGATAATGGAAAAATTGGTTTTATCCAAGAAAGGTACACAAGTTTTATTTTTTACACCAACTCTACCAACACCAAGCAACAAAAGGAGCTTTTCACTGATAGCGTTAAGCAATATCCTACTTGCAACACTTACCAGCTCCAAAAAGATTTAGATTTAGAATGCAAATTTGATCTAAAAGAAACCTCAGGCTTTGATTACTTCATAAAAGATGGTCAGAAGTGGTTTTTAGCAAGCAGTGGAAACAATATCTACAGCTATCAAACTACTGTTAAATTAGATGAGACCAACAACTCATGCCTCATTAGCGACAACCAAATGGTCTGCAAAACCAGAGTTTTAAGTGTTAATAAGACCATAGATAAAGCGATGCTAGATTTAAGATATTCATCTGTAAAAATAGACGGTGTTTATCCAAATATAGCTAACTTTACAACCAAAGCAGATTAATTTTACCAATCTAAAACAACTCCTCCCTCATATGGGAGGTTTTAATTTACTATTCTACTGAAATCTAAAATAACCTACTTTACAAAGCAGATTTTCTAAATTATTTTGATGATTATTTATGAAAAGAGCCAAGTTAGCAGTTACCAAAAAAATTAAAAAGACTGATTTAAAAGAAAAAATATCTACCAAAAAAATTGAGACTGTGGATGAGAATTCTATCAAAAATGATTTTGCATCTAGTACTAAAGCAAACTTGTCTCCGAAAAAAATGAAATCAGTCGCAGTACAAAAAGCTACACCGTCTCCTAAAAGTTATAAGCCAACTTTAAAGAAAAATATCAAAAAAGAAAACTACACACCTGTTGTTAGTTCACAACCTGAGCCACAAAAACCAATCTCAACAAACTTTACCGAAACCAAAAAAGCTGATTCAAATTATAAATTTACCTTTCCAAAGATTAGTTTTAATCCTATAAAAACGATTAGAATTTGGGCTTTCAATTTTCAAAATAATTTTTTACAAAATCAAGCCACTCGAGTTGCTGCTGCGATTTTACTAACTATTTTAGTTGTAGGTGGTTTTATTTATTTTAGTCGAAATGACTCACTGAATTTTAGCAAAAAAGATCCAGAACAAGTTTCCACAAATGCTTTAACTGAAAGCCCAGAATTTCAAAAGAACTTAAACAAACTAAGAAATATTAATTCCGCTTTAACCCCAGAAAGTATAGTTTATGATAGAATAAAATATCAAGATTTGCCTGTATATCCAGAAGGGTGGGTAGAGCGAAATTTTACGGCTACAGAGCTTAGAAATAGCTTGGTTTCAGGACCTTCCGCTGACCCCGACAGTGATGGTTTAAACAATAAAGCTGAATTTTTATACGGTTCTGATCCTAAAAATAAATATTCACTTTGTGGTACTAATAATGGAGAAGCTAAGTGTCAAAAAACTGACAAAGAAAATGTAGATGCTCTTATTAGCCCACTAACAGGATTTGCAATAGAAGATAATCAAGATATTTTAGTTTCTAAACAAAATCAAGTTTTTTTGAAATCTGTACAAGAATCTTTCGAAGCTTCTTCTAAAGAAGGTGTTGATTTTACCATACTTTATCAAGAAAGCAAGTTGATTGATTTGTCTTCAGAGCTAGATCAAGACTCTTTTGTAGTAGTTCCAGATACCCGATCCAGTTTTACAGACTATATTGATACTCGTGTGAATATTTTGGATGCTCTTTTGACTGAAGATGAAACCGACAATCAGCTTGGTAGTCTTTTGAGTGTTTATAAAACAAGCAAAGTGGAAGATCTTAAACAAATTTACGATAAATATGACAAACTTAATCAGGATTTATTAAAAGTTGGTGTGCCTGAAACATACAAAGGCTCACACAAAGCTCTTCTCATGCTGTTTCGTAAATTAAAAACCTTAGTCAAACACAGGCAAGTCGGGTTTGAAAATCAAACAACCTCATCTGCTGATTACCTAGCCAAAAGTAAAAAATTAGCAGTTGAAGTTGTCTGGTCGTATCGAAGAATGGACAACGAATTACAAAAATTAAGTAAAAATTGACATTAGCTGAAAGGTGAACTAAAATATAAATATAAACCAACCAAAAAAGTTGGAATTCAAACAAAAATAAATATCTAAAATGAATCTTTTTTTAAAAAACTTTAACAAGTTTGTAGCTGGCTTAATAATAGTTTTATCTAGTACGTTTGTATTTGCAGCTGGTGGGTCAAACTTAATGGCTGTGCGTGACTATGACGCCAGTATTGGACTCCTAAGCAGACCTGCAAAAACTTGGAGCAGCTTAGCAAAATTCTTTAAACCTTTACAAACTGAAGCCGTTGGGGAGTGTCCGCCTACTGGTGTATGTGCTTCAGAAGCATCCTTAAAAATTTTAGTTACTAAATTTAGCTTTGAATCTGCCATAAACAAACTCCTGAGAAATATAGTTATGGAGTTTGTAAAAGGAATGATAGATTTTTTAAAAAAACAATTTAACAACTTTTTAAAAATAGTGGCAAACTGGTCAAAAAAGGTTTTGGGCTTAAAATTAAACACTTCGCACATAAAAAGATTCGTAGGACTGCAATCCTATACTCAATATAACTTAGCCAAAGGGCAAGTAAATAAGATTTTTGATAAGACGTTCGGACCATTAGAAGATACAGGTGATAAAAATGCTCTGAAACAAACCAAAGCCTTAATGGTTACAGCTACTGCTACCTACGAAATAGCGGAAACAATGGATACCGCTGACAGCTCAAACCCTGGACAATCAAACTCATTATTGAAACCAAATACTGCTAAATTTAAAACTGATATTCTAGATAGTCTAGAGGGAATTTTACAAGAGAGTTGCAAAGTAAATCAATTATCTGTCAAACCTTCAAGCTCACCATTAGAAGATGCAGTTTTAGTGTCAAAAGGTGTTTTAAATAAACAATGCTTGGGCATTACAAGTAGCGTAAACGAAGTTTCCCTAAACTTAGATTTAAGACAAAAAGAGATAGCAAAACAAGTTACCGAAGCAAATTCTCCAGGTAATTTAAGTTTAGGTGAAAGCGACACTTGCGGAGTGGGGATATTTGATACAGCAGACTTATCTGAAGAGAATAGTCAATTTGAGGTCACTGTTAGTGAGGGTTTTGACGCCTCCAAATACGGCTATAAATCCACTGCTGATTTTTCAAATCCTGTAGTAGCTAGTAGTTTTGGTGTAACTGAGGGGAAAACCGTTTTTGGGCTTGGTAGGTCAGAATGCGAATTGGCAAACACTGCCAAACAAAACGCAGCAGCTCTTGCTGAAGTTAACAAAAAGAAAGATGCCCCTGAAACAGAGAGTCTAACAGATGTTTTCTTTAAGACCCTAAAAGATTTTGCCACTGAGATATTTGATTCTTTAGCTAAAATTTTAACTAAATATATCGACAAAAATTTGAAAAAAATAACTAAATCGATTAGTAAAATGGGTTTAAAACAAATTTCCTCACCACTTTCCAAAGCATTTGGTGAATTTAGAGGAGATATAAATAAAGGCTTAAAAGACCAAATAAAAGATGCTCGAGGTGAAGTAATAAAGGGAATAGATAATTTACAATATCCACCTATGCCTAGTGATAATGGTAGAGATTTTAGTATTTAATTAAAAAATATGTCGATTAGCGTTAATACAACTACTCTTCCTAAAGGTGTAAATTTAAAGACTGGTAATCCCATAAAACTAAGTCGTGTTAGTAGAGTTAGAAGTGACTTAAATAGGATTTACACTGAGTCTGAAACAAAAGCCAGGGCTAAAATGTTTGACCTTCAATACGTTGACCTTTACGGATTTCCAATAGATACAAATCATCTAATTTTTTTACCAAAAGAAGACTGTCAACGCCTAAAAATGGGAGTTTTTTCAATACGTAATAAGGAGGTTTTTTTAGCCACTCCAAGCCTTGGACACCCTGGGCAAAAAGAATACTGCCAAAAAATTACTAGCGAACACTGGAAACCAAAAATATTTGTTTGTTCAGACTTGAGCTTTGATAAAATTTTGCAAACCTACGAATATGTTGTGGAAGTCCAACAAATTAGCGACGAAATAAATTTAAGCGATAAATCCTTAGAAGAAGCAAAAGATACTGAATTAAATCTAAAGGCTTTAAATAAAAAGTTACAATCAATCTCCATGAGTAGTTTTTTGGAGACTTTACTTGTTTCAGCTCTAGAAAGTAGGTCTTCAGATATTCACTTTGAGCCAGAAAAAGAGACTTACAACATTCGCTTTCGTATCGATGGAGTATTGCAAACGGTAGCTCAGCTTCCTGTAGAAATGGTAAAACCTATCGAGAGTCGTTTAAAAATTGTTTCAGGATTAAAGTTAAATGTGGATAATATACCTCAAGATGGTCGGTTTAGTTTCAATGCAGAGGCAAAAGAAATTGACGTTAGAGTTTCTATGTTGCCTTCAAATTACGGTTATTCTGTGGTTATGAGACTTCTTGGAACTGGGCAAGTTTTATTAAATTTAGATGCTCTTGGTTTTGTGGGGCTAGCTAAAAAGAGAGTCTTGGCGGCTGTAAACAAACCACAGGGAATGATTCTGACGACAGGGCCTACTGGAAGTGGAAAAACCACAACTTTATACACCATTTTGAAACATTTAAACGATGGTCAAAGTAAGATTATCACACTAGAAGACCCAATTGAGTACAAGCTAAGCGGGCTTTCTCAAACACAAATTGATATTCCAGCTGGCTACACGTTTGCTTCAGGGTTAAGGTCAATTTTACGACAAGATCCTGATGTAGTAATGGTAGGAGAAATTCGAGACGAAGACACGGCTGAAGTTGCTGTGCAAGCTGCCCTAACAGGTCACCAAGTGCTTTCTACAATCCACACCAACGATGCAGCTGGATCTATTCCTAGAATTTTGGAGCTAGATATCGAAGGTTTTTTGTTGGCCGACTCTTTATCTGCTGTTATTGGGCAAAGGTTGATTCGTAGAATTTGCGACTACTGCAAAGAGCCAGTGAGTCTCACCGATGAGCAAAAAGAGGTGGTAAATCGTGAATTATCTAAAATTTCTGATAAAGCTGAGGTTCTTATCCCAGAACATATTGTTTTTCATCACGGAAAAGGTTGTGATAAATGTAATGGTCTTGGTTATAAAGGAAGAGTAGGTGCCTACGAGGTTTTATCAGTTACTGATGGTCTTCGAGAACTTCTCTCCCAAGAACATATCTCCACAGTCCAAGTCCGCCAAATAGCTGAATCTGAAGGAATGCTTACCATGCTTCAAGATGCAATTTTAAAGGCCATAAGTGGCATTACAACTTTAGAAGAAATTATGGAAAACATTGCTTAATTAAGAGATTCACTGTGGTTAACATTCTTATCTTAAAAGCAAACTTTGGCACTCTATTTTATACTTAAACCTAAATTATAGCTAAACCATGTTTAAAGTAGACAACGAAGACGAGAACTGTCTGAGCTTTAAAATCTTTTACACCCAAACCTAAGTCAAAATACACAAAGAAAAGACTACAACTATTTGAATGGAATGAGTTTTGTAGGCTTTGAGTGTGTATTCCGGGTAGCGGGTTTGAGTGTATCAACTAGCTCAATGCAGTAAATCTAGCTTACCTGAACTGTCTCTTAGTTTGAATATAATACCTTGGAATATTAAGATAAAGTTGGTCGTTGAAAGTTAAGAAGTTTGGAAAATTCTGACCAAGGTTGGTTACTCTAGTAGATAAATTTACTTCTTGTTTGGTACGAAATAGATTTGCACTAACAAATTGATTTTTAAAAAACTCTGTAAGCTGATCTTTACTTGCTTGATCTTGAAAATTCTTATCGCTGTAAGTTTTTAAGGCATCTTCAATTTTTCTTCCCTCCACTCTTTCATTTTGTGTTATATTGGAAACGTTTCTTCCTGAGAAACCGTAGATTGGATAAAGATTGGCATTTAAAAGTGTAGTTGGAATCAAGGCAATGTGATAATTCTTTTGATTTAATTCGTCTTCAATCGTAGCAGCTGTAGCATATTTTACAGTCGCTGGAAGTCCAATTTGTTGTAAAATATTTTGAATTATACTAGCAAAAGATTGAAATTCGTCCAAAGCTAAAAGAGTTATTTCTGGGTTTTGTCCAAAAATTTGAACTTGCTTTATGTTGTTTCGCTCGTCATTTGTGATAGTATAAATTTTACTTCCACGACTATTTGCTTGATCCAACAAGGATGCTTCAGGATTGACACAATCAGGGGTATAGTTTTGACCTAATTGTAAAGGTAGAAGCCTCTTACCAGTCGGTAAAACTTCACTTATTTCCTTTAATTGATTACCAAAATCATATGTTATGAAATTACAAATCAAATATTTTCGAAGTCCTTGGTTTATAAAATAACCTTCCAAGCTTCCACGGCTAGCTTGAATATTTAAAAATAAAGAAAAGTATGTGTTTGTAGGGATGACTTTTTGCTGCAAGCCAGTTATTTCTTGAACTTTTTTTGATGAATATGGATTTGCTGGAGATAAAAACCTACTAAAAAAATCTACTTTTTTTTGACTTGCTTCTCTTTGCAAAGAACTTTTCTCACTTCCACCTTTATCTTCTATCTGATCAACTATTTTAAAAACATATCGATCCAAATAAGGAGCTTCTCCAAAATTCTGAATCGAATTTCTTTTCAAAACAACGAGACTGTATTGAAAGTTTTTCTGAATTGGGTTTTGGACTTCTTGGTTAGAACTTGAATCTGGATCTGTTGTAAGCTGAGGGAAAACAAAATAACCAGAAGAAACCGCTGGCTGCAAAGATTTTGGACCAGTAGCTAGCTCACCATTTTTAGCCGAATTATAAAATTTTTCAGAAATTGGCGTAAAGTTTGCCAAATAGATTAGCTGTGGGTTTGAACCAACTGTAGCATTGTTTGGTCGAATCTCAAACTCTCTGGAGTTACTCTCTGCCACAATTTCATAGTTTAAAAATACCTGTCTGAACTCAGCATTTCCTCCCTCCTCCTTTATTCTTTCAAATGAATAAATCATGTCATCCACAGTTATCGGACTTCCATCTGACCAGCGAATGTTATCTTTTAACTTAAATTTTAGTATTTTGTAAGGATTAGCACCATCTTTATCCAAAACCCAACTAGGCTTTTCAGCCAACAAGATTGGGGTGATAGCAGGCTGATTTCCTGTATAATTATTAAAATCAGGAAATTCTACTTTATACAAAGGATGATAAAGTAAGTTATTAACTTTAGTTTCTAACTCGCTGGTAGATTCCAAAACTGGATTTAACCGCTTAACCTGCTGACCCAAAACCACTTCCCGAAAATCACCTCCACTGCTAGCTACTTCAACCGTTAATAAATAGTACAAGCCACTACTCAAAAAACCTATTGAAATAATCATTCCGACTATTGCAACTGTTAAACCAACTTTTAAGTAATAAGGAGCTAAAAAAACTGATTTCAAAATTCTCCTAGGCTGAAGAAAATAGCTCCAATTTATTGGCCAAGAGTGTTGCAAGAATTCAACAAGTTCTTGATAAACGTCTTTCCAAGTTTTTTGCCAGAATGATTTTTTAGATGGCATAATGAGCGTTTGCTCTATTTAGTTTTAGATATAAAGATCTACAATTCTCAAAACTACAAACAGAACAATTAGAATAATAGTAAAATTTACCACCCATTTTTCGATACCTCTTCTTGTTAAATAAACTTCATTACTTCCTCCAAACGAACTTGATAAACCAGCTCCTCTGTTTTGCATTAAAATAAGAATAACAGCCAATATCAAACAAATAGTTTGGGCTGGTAGTAAATATGGGGAAATGGTGGTAAGAAAGCTTGGCATATCAATAATAGTTTAGTTTATAAAATCAAATACAATTCTGTCAACAGGTTAATTCTTGTTCTCAGTGTAATTATTCAAATATTTAGCAATTTCTTGGTTTGCAATAGTTGCATCAAAAAAACCTTGAATTTCTACTTTCTTGTTTTGTAATCTCTTGTACTGCTCAAAGAAGTCACTAATTTCTTTTAAGATATGCTCTTCAAGATCGCCTAAATCTTTAATATTTTTAAACCTTGGATCGTCGATTGGTACAGCCAAAACACAATTATCAATATCTCCAGAATCAATTTTTTTGAGAATTCCAATTGCCCTAGCCCTAACTACCGTAGTAGGTGGAACAGGATTGGTTAAAAATACAGCTACGTCCAAAGCGTCTCCATCTTCAGCCTTAGTAGAAGGAATAAAACCATAATTAAACGGATAAAATTCAGATGAATACAAAACTCTGTCTAAAAATAAAGCCCCAGTTTTTGGGTCAAGTTCGTACTTATTTTGGGATCCATAAGGAATTTCAATAACAACGTTAAATTCTTCTACAGTTCCTGAAGGTAAAAAATATAAATTGTGGGCCGGAGAGTTCATAGATTGGACTAATTAAGTAATTTAATATTGTTTTAAAACAAAAAATGTCAAGCAAAAACTTATCTCAAATATTTTCAAAAGGTGGCGATTTTGTTCAGCAAAAAATTGGAAATGGTTTGATTTTAAGTGTTTATCACTCAGGACGGTGGAGAGCTGAAATATATGGTGAATTCAAAGACAAAACTAAGGAATATCAGAAATTATATTTTGATTTAGCCTCTCTTACCAAAACTGTGATTGCAAGCCAATTCATGTATTTAACCCAAACTAAAAAAATCGATTTAAATCAAAAAACTTCTAATTTATTAAGCTCCCTAAAACCTTTTCAAAACTTGACCCTTGAAAAACTTTTAACGCATCAGAGTTGCCTTAACTTAACTCAAAAATATTCCAAAAATCAAAATTATAACACACAACAAATTCGAGAAATACTTTTTAATTCAAGTAATTTAGAAATCCAAAAAACTAATCTAAGGTTTAATTATAGCGATTTAAACTACATTTATTTGGGAGAAATTTTACCCAAGTTGATTGGCTTTAAAGGTTTGGAAACTGCATTAAACTCTTTTTTGCAAAAGTTTGAACTAGATTTTGTGTTTAATCCACTCCTAAAAAATATTCCAATTTCTGAAATTGTCCCTTCCTCTCAAAATACTCCAGCTGGAATTGTACACGATCCTAAAGCTAGGTGGCTTGGAGGCGTGGCTGGTTCAGCAGGTTTGTTTGGGAATTTAGGAAGTCTACAAAAATTTACTGAGATTTGGCTAAAAAATGATTTTAAATTGAATTCTGATTTGTACAAGCAAAGTCTTTACCCAACAGTACCTTGGTATTTTTCTAATTCACAGCCAATTTTTGGTGATGTTTGGAGGATTGGTAAATATTCTCAAAACCCTAATCACGCTGGTTTTACCGGTCCAAGCATTATGGTTGACCCCAAAAAACAATTTGCCATAATTCACCTAAATAATTATCTTTTTGAATCAGAAGCTGAACAGCATCGAACTAATTTTTTGAGTTGGAATACAGAATTACTCGGGCAAGCTTATAACTTTTAAGGGCTTTTTTGAATCCAAAAATACTTCCAAAACATCATCTTGGTTAAGCTCTATTTCGGTGGTTTCATCTCCATCAAAAACTAACTGATGATGAAAACGAGTTGGTGTAACTTTTATATGAGTATCTTTATCCAAAACCATATTAGAGTGAATTTTACCTTTTATCTTGTAGGGAAATAAAAACACGTAACCAAAATTTTCGCTTTCAAAATAAGAACCTCCACTACTTTGGTAAAAACCTGACGACCCTTGATGAGTAGAAACAATCAAACCGTTTCCTGAAACTTCACCAACTCTTTGATCCACTTCTATTTTTAGGTGAGAGGTTTTATAAATTTTACTGACACCAATAAAAATCTCATTTACCGCTCGAAAATTTAGGTTTTTCCCGTTCAAAGACACTCCAATCCTATCCCAAAAATCTACACTTGCTCTCGATGAAATTAAATCAAGAATAGCTCCTTGAAAATTTTTACGTGTAAATTTGGCTAAATGCCCGACACTTTTTTTAGGAACGCTATTTATACCTAAAATCTCTTGTTTATCAATTTTTTTAGCAGCTTTCAAAAAAGTACCATCCCCACCTAAGCTTATTACTGAACTATAATTTTGGTAATCAATTTCTTCTATTTGATCTGCTTTAATTATCTTAAATTCAACATTTTGCTCAGTTAAAAAGGCAATTACAGCATCTTTAGTTTTTTGATGATCAAGGTGATCTTGTAAAAGATTTTGTAACTCTTTGTCTTTTTCTGTAATTTCAGGCTTTTGTAACAATAGGTATTCATAGTCGGTATATTTTTCCACCACTAGAAAAGATTTTTTTTGCATAACCACTGATCTACAAATTACTCTTTAGGTTTTGACAAGAGAAAGGAATTTAAAAATCTTCAGTTAGTTTAACATTATTGCATGAACGATACTAAAGAAATAAAAAATAAGAAGTTTTCGATTTGGAATACTATTTGGACTATTGGCTCGTTGGTAATCTTAGTTGTCTTGGTTGTAAAATTTTTCGCTTTTCAACAAGTTACTGTAGTCGGCTCTAGTATGGAAACCAATTATAAAAATGGTCAGAGATTAATGGTAAATCAAGTAGACAAAAATTTTCAAAGAGGTGAGGTAGTAGCCATTTATGCGGATAAAAATGTAGCCAAAACTGCAGACTACTTTACTAGATTTAGTGCCAGATTTTTTCTAAAAAGACTTGTTGGACTTCCCAACGAAAGTATTGAGATTATTGATTCACAGGTAATTATTTATAATTCACAATATCCTGATGGAGCTATGCTTATTGAGCCATACATCTCAGATGAAACTAGAGTCAGTGAAAAAAAACGAAATACCTATTATCCCAAAACTAAACTTGGATCTGATGAGTATTTTGCAATGGGAGACAATCGCTCCAACAGCACCGATTCACGCAGTCAAAGCTTGGGTCCAGTGCCAGATTATTCAATTTTTGGGATTGAAAGTTATCGTATCTGGCCAATTACCGAGTTCCAGATTTTTGAAAAACCCGTGTTTAAATACGAACCAATTTCAGACGCTGTAAAAAATAGAAAAGAGCAAATTTTGAACCAAAACAACATAAGTTTGAAAATTGGACCTCTTGATTCCAGCACAAAATAAATCAAAGTTGTCACAAAATCTTACTTACGCAGACTATCTTATTATACTCAAACCTAAATTAAAATACACAAAGAAAAGACTACAACTGTTTGAATGGAATGAGTTTTGTAGGCTTTGAGTGTGTATTTTGGTGCGGGTTTGAGTGTATAAGTATTTTGTATTAATATGAATTTAAAAGGTAAAGCCCCTTATATAGCACTTTTTTTAGGAATATCCTTCCTTGTTACCAGCTTTGCAATATCTAGTAGCATTGACGCTGAAAATAGGAAAAAGCAAAACTATCAGGAAAACTCAGCTAAGTCTCAAATCCAAGAATCTAGCCTAAGTTCTTCTTCGCAACAATCTAGTGCCACCATTTCTTCAGTTGCACAAAGCAGTACAAAACCTAAATTTGTAGTGAAAAAAGAGATTAAAATTCCTGTTTTGATGTATCACCACATAGCTAATTTAGATGGAATACCAGCAACTAACGGAACGGAAATAGGCCTGCGAGTTAGTCCTGAAGTATTTGAAAAAAACCTACAATATATTATCGGGAAAGGCTATCAAACAATAACCACCCAACAACTCTACGATTATAGCCAAGGTGACTTTGAGCTTCCTTCAAAGCCAATTATTTTAACTTTTGATGATGGTTGGAAAGACAACTACACAAACGCCCTACCCTTACTTAAAAAATACAAACAAGTTGGTGATTTTGCTATTATCACAGCAGTTGTTGGAACTGGTCAATATATGAACTGGGACGAGATTAGAACTCTAAAAAAAGAAGGTATGGGAATTAGCTCACACACCGTAAACCATTGTTATCTGACTATCAATAAAAATCCTAAAACTGGATCTAACGGACCATTTGCAGATTCTCCAGTTAACGACAAAGAAGGTCAGACTTGTCCGTATTTCACTTTTGGAGGTCAGCTTAATACTGGAGAAATTAGAGGTGAGTTAAAAAATAGCAAAGCTGAATTAGAAAAAAACCTAGACATTAAAATTTCTTCGATAGTTTATCCTTACGGAAAATACAACCAACAAGTTATGGATATTACTGCCAAATTAGGTTACAGTTTTGGTTTTACTGTAGAACCACAACAAAATCAGGATATGAACTTAAAAAGTCCGTTCAATATTCCTAGAATTAGAATGCAGGGTCAACAAAAAGGAGAATCACTCAAGTTTTTAGACTAACTCCCAACCTACAACCACTCCTTCACTTTTTCCGATCCAATTTTTTTGCATGTCTTTAATATGTTGAGGAAATTTGGTCTCTTCAAGTCCTTCAAGTAATTTATCTCCATATTCAGGCATTTTGAGAACCCACTGTTTCATTGTTTTTTTAATTACTGGATAACCTCCTCGCTCGCTAATTTTGTTGCCGTTTTCATCGTCCAAAACTTCTTCATTTGATAATACGGTTGCCAAAGTATCAGACCACCAGAGTTCAGTTTCTGACTGTTCGGCAAGCCCCGCTTTGTAAAATTCACCAAAAATCCACTGCGTCCATTTATAATAATCTTCATCTGTAGTAGAAAGTTCTCTTTCCCAATCTATACTGTAGCCCATCATTAGCATGTCATTTTTAAGACTTTCAATGTTTTGTTTGGTAACTTCTTTGGGATTAGCCCCGGTTTTACGGGCAAACTCTTCTGTAGGAAGTCCAAAAGCGTCCCAACCAATTGGAAACATTACATTATAACCTTTCATTCGTAAAAAACGTGAATAAATATCTGGAACAGTATAGCGAAAACCATGACCTACATGAAAACTTGCCCCCGAAGGAAATGGAAATTCAGTTAAAATATACATTTTTTGCCTTTTCTTATCATTATCAACTGCTTTGTAAAGATTGTTTTGATACCAAGATTTTTGCCACTTATTTTCGATTTCAGAGTAAGATACAGACATAATCTCATGATTTATCTAATTTTTTCGTTTAGAGTCAAGGCAAAATTCAAACCTAAATCAAGTTGTTCAAGTAAAAGAGTGCAACCATTTAATTAAATGACTTTGTAGTCTTTGAGTATCTAGTTCAAAAATTCCAAATAAGCCAAGCTGAAGTGAAAAAATAGTTTAATAGAATAGAATTAGAAATTGTTAGCCCCTAATTAATCAAGTTATTTCAAATTCTGGTATTTTTTCATCATTTTTAGAGTGGATATCGATGAAGCAATTGGAGATTTAAAATTGTTTTTTAGGTTGGCTGTTTTTTGCTGAACAAGTCTGTTTAGTTCATTTTTGTAATCTGCAGAAGCTATATACTCTTTAACCCTTTGGGATATTTTTTCTTCAAGCTCATCTAAAGACATCTCCGCCTTATTTGGCTCACTTTCTTTTGAAGGTTGGAGTTTGTTTTTTAACTGAGTGATTTCTTGTTTAGATTTATTTAATTCAGCTTTTAAGATTTCAATTTCTTGGCTGTTTTGAGCTTCTGGTAGGGTGGGTTTTTCTGTCAGCATTTTTTGCTCCATTTCTTCTCTAAGCTGCTCTTTGTACAAAGCTACTTCTAGGTTTTTTTTCCTATCAGCCTCGGCTTCAATTTCTCTTATTAAATCATCTTCAGGCGTTTTGGAATTTATATTAATTAATAACTCATCCAAATCTACAGGCTCTAAATCATTTTCCGACCAAAGCACTTTTTCGATTTCAGGGTTGCCTCCTGCGATATGATAACGCGTTGGATTTTGATCACCTTCTACGGCATCAATAATCTGATAGATTTTTCCAAATTGAGGATCATCTTTTTTCACAATTTGAACCAACTCTCCTATTTGTAAAGCTTCCGAGTCATCTTCAACCTCATCATCCTGGCTACCTTCTAAAATCATTTCTTGATCTGGTGGTTCTATTTCTATTGCTTCCTCAGTTTCAGGCTTTACTCCGAAGTCAAATATTGGCATTTCTAAAGCTGGGTTTACTAGCTCATGACCTTCTAGAGCTTCATCTTCATGCTCAGTGGTTTTTTCGGCAACCAGCTCTTCTTTAATCAGTGCTTGTACACCTTCTTCGGGCTGCACTTCTTCATCCACAACACTCTCTTCTGCCTTTGTTGGTTTAACCTCTTTAGTTTTTGTTTGTTTTAAATCAAAATGTTCTGATTGTTTGTTAGTGATCTCAGATTGAGGCTCGTCCTCACCTATACTAAAAGCTTTTACCTCCTCAATAGGCTCTTTAATTTCTTCCACTTCAGATAAATCTTGTTCAGGTTTCAAGTCTGGTTTTTCTTCCAACTCTTCTTCTTTTTCCTCCTCCTCGATAGAATCTTCTAAATCTACTTCTGGAGCTGGTGCCTGATATTCAATAATATTAGTTACTGGAGCTAAATTATCTCTATCACTCCAAATCTGCCATTCTAAATCAGGTGGAAATAATAAAATGTTGCTATTTCTACGGGGTATAATTTGAAAATCTGTATCCAAAATAGTTTCCTCATCAAACTCTTCACTAAGAGCTAATCCAGAGTGTCTTTCTTCCCCACTAGGATTTATCCAAAGCTCAAAAGATCTAGGTCTAAGATGTTTATTAATTTTATTCCAATTACTGCAAGGTGATTTTTCTTCAGCGACAGTTTCACTGGCTCGATAAGCTGAATTACTTATAAGATTTCCTAAATGATCGATGTTTTGTAGTTCTGAAGAGTTCTCATTTTTCTCTAAAAATTCTTGAATATCAGCTAAGCCTATACCAATTTTACGATATTGAGTCACTATAAATTTTGCTTCGTCGCTGAAATTTATGACATCTAAGCAAGCATCTAAAAATCTAGTAGCGGTTTCTACCGTACTCTGTAACTTGGTATCGTCCAATTTTCCGTTAGCGTCTAAATGATTCAACAAAACTATATCCCCAAATGGTGTCGCAGGGTTTTCCACAACATCCTCACTTAATACCAGTTCAGAGGTTTTTTCACTCACCACAAAGAGTTTGTTCAAAATTTTCTCATATCTTTTTTGCCAGTATTGACCTAGTTCTGGTGTTTTTTCGCTTTTAGAAACTTTTGCAGCGATAAAGTTTAAGTTTTGATCTGTCATAATATAGTTATAGGATAATACAAAAAAATAGCCCTGGCAAGGTTTTTCGTTTTTAACTTTAAAACTCCTAACTATGCTTAATAAATCAAAAGTAGCGAGAAGAGATATTTGATATGGCTAAAAAGGATTTAAATTTGTAAGTTTACTTTCCCACAAAAATGTTAACTTTAATCTAAAATTAGTTTTTTGGAATTTAATAAAAACCTCAAAAACATATTTGACAATCTCAAAGGCTTCAAAGATTACTTGGCTCATCCATTATGGCAAGCTACAAATTTTTAAACGCAAAAGAAATTACTGAGAGATACACCAAACACCTTTCTGGGATTCGCTCTGGTAGAGTAAACGCTTCAATTTTAGAAACTATTTTGGTTGAAGCCTATGGAAGCATGATGCATTTTCACGAACTCGCTACCATTACAATTCCTGAACCTGCTCAACTTTTGATTACACCTTTTGATAAAGGCTTGATTGGCCCGATGGTAAAGGCTATTTCAAATTCCAATATTGGAGTAAACCCAATGGACGATGGAGCTGGAATTAGACTTAATTTTCCACCACTTACCGAAGAAACTAGAAAGCAGAGAGTTAAAGAAATCCATAAATTAATGGAAGAGGCAAAAATAGAAATCCGACTAAAAAGACAAGATGCTATAAAGACTCAAAAAGCTCAAAAAGAGTCTGGAGATATTAGCGAAGACGATTTAAAACAAGTTGAATTGGATATTCAAAAAGAAGTAGAAGAGGTTAATAAAGAAGTTGAAAGGATTACCAAGTCCAAAGAAGAAGAAATAATGAAAATGTAATATGATAAGTTTTTCAAAGTTTTTCTCTGGTAGGTTGATGTCTCAAAAGATTTGGCTGGCTTGTATCTTTGTACTTGTATTCTCAGTTTTTGGGTTTAGTTTGCAATCCTTTGCAGCACCAATAAATTCACGCAATCCAATCGAACTAAAAATCTCAGCCGTTACTAAAGATGGTCAAAAAGTTGACACTCGTACAGAAAATCAAGATAAATGGGTTTTTGATGGAGAATTAAATTTAGATGATGCTATTCGCTACAATTGGAAAGTGGCGGATTTAAACTTAAAATACAAAGATACTCCTGCAAATGGTGGTGGTTATTTAAAAATTTTTGCTGAAAACACAAACCCCGAAAGTCTGCTTACTGAACAAGGTACCGACAACTACCCTTTAAAATTATCTACTATTGCAGCTAAACTAAAAACAGGTCAAAACAATCTTCAATTTGTGTATGTTAATAGCTTTACCAAGGCTGAATATTTACCAGTAACTTTTAGTTTCAATTTTAAAAATGCAACTACTACGCCTGCCATAAAAATTGTAAAACCTGACCCCAAAGCAGTTTTCATGAAAGATGTTGAGCAAGAAATTGTTTTAAATTTGAAAAACTTTAAATTGAGTAATTCCCCTAGCCGGGAGGCAAACATAGGCAAGCTTTTTGTTTATGCAAACGAAATCTCTGAAAAAAACTTTTTAGGTAAATTTATAGTCGGTAAAGATCTACCTGACGGGACTTTTGAAGTTACTTTTACCTCCAAAGAATTAGATTTAGCTAAAATTGGTGACAACAACTCAGCAAAATTAATTTTCTCACTCACAGATACCAGTGAAAAGGTTTTAAACTACCAATCAGAACTAGAAATTATTACTAACTATAACAACACTTTAAATGTCGGACTTCCGAGAATAACTATAGTTGAACCTAAAAAAGACAGAACAGATCAAAGTGTAGAAAATAATGATAAGTTTTTGTTGCAGGTAGAAAATTTTGAAATTTTGAAAGAAAGACCTAGCGGCAATTCTGTAAACCCAGATCCTAAAAAAGGTTTTTTACAGGTCATAATTACCTCAAATGATGTTAGTCAGCCAATTCAACCAATTTGGTCTAAAACTGATTTTACCCTAAAAGAGCTTGGTTATGCTAGTGACACGGAGGGCTTAAAAACTATTACAGTGCAGTTGGTGAATCAAAATTTTGAAAAGCTTAAACCTGAAGCTAAAGATTCCATTGATATTATTTACAAACCACAAGTTCAAGATACCAAAGATCAATCAGTACAAGTCCAAAACAACACTTGGAGGCTTGTATTTATTGGCTTAACGGTGGTTTTAATAGTTGGAGCCATCTCTATTTTAATTACTAGAGGTTAGGTTTAAAAAAAATAATTATAAATAACAGCTAATAGGTTGCAAGTTTGAAATAAAACGAAGTGTTATTAAAAATAGGTAGTTGGTTGACTAAGCTGTTATAAATAGCCTTAAACCAGCATCAAAACCTATAAACAAACCTTAGATATTATTATGTTTGCACCTCCGAAAAGAAATTTGAACTTACAGGAATATCAAAATCTAGTAGAAGTGGCTTGGAAATCAGGCTATTTGGATTGGCACGAACTTTGTAATTTTTTGGAAATCGACAAAAATCTTTTGGGTGACGGTTCTATTTCTCAAATGCTTATAACCAAAGCAAAGCAAATAATTGATAAAACTTCTGGAGCGAATTTGCTAAATCTTTTGCAAACTTATTACCTGTCTTTTAGTGAAAATTCTAAAGGTGGATTTTTGCTTTGGACTAGCTTATATTTAATGGCTAAATATAAATATCCCGAAATGATGGCTTTTGCTTATTCTAAGCTGATAACTGAAAGGGAGGTTATAAATAAAATTCAAAAGATTATTTTAGAAATTATTGAAATAAAAGGTAATTCGCAGCTAAAAAATAAAACAGCTGGCTGGCAAGAAATTTTGGACATACCAAACTAAAATTAGATTTGAATCATTAATCTGAACAAGGGCTTTGAGCTAACCGAAATTTAGGCAAATCCAAAGCAATTTTTGACAATTTTAATCCCAAGTAGAACTTAATTAAAACGATATGACCAAATTCTGGATTATTACAATTTTAATTAGTATTGTTTTAGCGGTAATAGGTATTACTGGATTTAATGTATATGGTAATTTTTACACCGCACCATCTGACGCTCCAACTGGCAATTATGTTTTTACTGTGAAAAAGGGCGATACCTTAAGTGTAATTGCGGCTCAATTAGAAAAAGATAAGATAATTAAAAGTCGCAGTGCTTTTCTGATACAAGAACAGCTAAATCCAATTTCTCCAATCCAAGAAGGTCAGTATTCTATCAAATTAAATAAAGAAAATCCTGAAGGTGTTTTACAGCTAATTGATGCTCAAACCAAAGAAATAACCGCTAATATTTCTAAAAACCAAAAACCAAGCGTGAGGGTAACTATTAGAGAAGGTCTTACTTTAGACCAAGTTTTTGCAATTTTAGAACAAAATAAATTAGTCAAAGCCAGTGAAATGACTGAATTTGCTAAGAAACCTAGTAACTTTAACAAACAAACCTACGAATTTTTACCTGAACCTTTGTCTTGTAATTACGGCGATATCAAAACTTGTGCTGAATATTATATTGAAGGTTTTATTTACCCAAATACTTATGATTTTTTCGTCCCTAGTACTCCAACTGAGATTTTTAAAAAATTTTTGGATACCTTTAACCAAACCGTTTGGCAAAAAGTAAAGTCAAATTTAAATGGTAAAGATTTTCAAAAGGCTATAGTGATGGCTTCAGTAATTGAAAAAGAAACTGGACGAACCAAGAATGGAATTAATGATAGCAATAGAGCAGAAGTTAATGAGGAGCGTAAAAATGTGGCTGGAGTTTTTTATAATAGAATTGAAAATGGTATGAAAT
Organism: Limisphaerales bacterium; assembly: GCA_044361365.1. Lineage (GTDB taxonomy): Bacteria > Patescibacteriota > JACMRA01 > JACMRA01 > JACMRA01 > JBIKIW01. The sequence goes on from JBIKIW010000010.1 coordinate 20,155, forward strand.
GGGAATCTAATATTACTGTAGAATACGGTACCGGCAGGCGAACCTGCGAACAAACTCTAAAACTCGAAAACTGTCTTTACCTTGATGATCCTGATGCCAAAACTCAATACAACACCTATCAAATTTCAAGCTATCCAATTGCTCCAATCACAAGTCCAGAATATGATTGTATAGTTGCTGCCTTAAACCCAACTAAAAATGATTATCTTTTTTTTGTTAGTGACGCCACGGGTAAAACCTATTTTTCCTCAACAGACTCAGGGCATGTCCAAAATATCCAAAAAGTTCAACAAATAAACAGAAGTTTAGGGGTATAAATTGACATTATCAACTATACTTTACATCAAACAAATATATCTTAGGCTATTATAAATTTCTTAAGTAAATATTTTAATTGTTTTATACTTTAAGTTAAAATAACTTGTAATTACATACTATGTCAGACAAATCAAAACAACCAATTAAGCAAATCCAAATTACTGGAGTTAGCAAATTCTACGGCACCAAAAAAGACTTGGTAAAAGCAGTTGGACCAGTTTCTTTAGAAATCGAAAAAGGTTCACTTACAGTTATTTTAGGTAGATCTGGGTCTGGTAAATCCACCCTTCTAAATCTAATGGCTGGGCTTGATAAAGTAACTGATGGCACGCTAAAAGTTGGCGATGATGAGTTATCTCGAATCAGCTCTGGTAACTTAGCTAAATACCGATCTAAAGTAGGGATTATCTTTCAGTTTTATAATCTTTTACCAAATTTAAACACCGTTGAAAATGTAATGATGGGAGCTTGGGCTGGTGGAAAAAAAGTTGAAGAACAAAAAGCTATAGATTTATTAAAACAGTTTGGACTTGAGCATAGAACAACAGCTGATGTAAAAACTCTTTCTGGAGGAGAAAAGCAAAGAGTTGCTATTGCTAGAAGCTTGATTGGAGATCCTGAGATTTTGTTTTGCGATGAGCCTACAGGGGCATTAGACACCACTAGTGAAAATCAAGTTAGAGATATTTTGGTAGATTTAAATAAAAAAGGTTTAACTATCGTTATGGTAACTCACAATCCAGACTTTGCTCAAATTGCTGACAAAGTGGTTAATATGAAAGATGGCGAAATCATTTCTATAGATTTAAAAAATTAGCTTAATTTAAACTTTTTAAAACATAATCAACTTCATAAACTATACTTTTTAATATGACTTTTCAATCTTTACTTCTTATCTTGCGAAAACAGATTTCTCAAAAATGGGCTAGATTTTTACTTGCTTCGGGTGGAATTATGATTGGAATTTGGGCTATAACTCTGACTTCAAGTCTATCTTTTGGCTTAAGCGATACCCTTGTGAAAGCTATTAATAGCCAACCTTTTGCTAAGGAGTTTGTAGTAGGTAAAAACAGCGATGGAAAAAGTTCTGCTTTTAATCTCGACCCTTCAGTTAAGCCAGTGGCTATTAGTTTAAGTGAAATCCAATCTATTAAAAATAAATATCCTAAAATTGCAGACATTCAACCAGAAGCTCAGATGAGTATTGCATACAGTACAAAACTTGATTCTAAAGAAAAAAGCTGCACTTATTCTAGCAACTCTGAAGATCTTACAACTCTTAATGCCAATACTCAAAAATACCTTGATAGTTGCAATGTTTATTCCATTTCAAACAAATCCTTTAAATCATATTTTGAAAACAACAAAACCAACTGGATTGGGCAAACTTCAAAACCAAACAGAGGTGAAATGGTGGCTTGTTTTAGGTGTGGAGGATTAGATTTTTACAAAACTTTTGGTGTTACAGAGCCTAATCAGTTACTTGGGAAAGAGTTCACATTTGAATTTAACGAAGCTCCTAAGACCTATCCAGCTGGCAAGGAAATCACAACTGAAAGACAAAATCAAAATTTAGATTCAAGCCAAGTTGAAGATATTACAATTAAAAAGTCTGTTAAAAATACTGTTAAAATTGTAGCAGTAGTTGATGATAGGGATAACAATCAAAACTTTTCCGGAGTTTATGTTGAACCATATTTAGATTTTACCTATTTTACTGATTCAATTAAAGCTCAAAAAAATACTGAAGATTTATCTACAATTGGATTTCTGGTTGCCAATGCTTCAGTTGATTCATATGAAAATTTAAAGCCTGTTTTGGATGGTTTGAGAGGCGACGGATTCTTTACTTTTTCACTGGCTGAAGTACTTATTGGCAGCGTGCAAGCAGTTTTTAATGTCTTAACTATAGTCTTATCTGGTTTTGGTTTTATCGCTCTCGTTGCTTCAATTTTTGGAATCGTGAATGTGATGACTATTTCAGTTTTAGAAAGACGCAAAGAGATTGGAGTCCTAAAATCTTTAGGGGCAAGAGATATGGATATTTTTAAAATATTTTTCTTAGAAAGTGCTGTTTTAGGTTTTATAGGTTGGCTTGGAGGAACACTTTTAGCATTATTTGGAGGTTTCCTAATTTCGACAATTTTTAAAGCATTTATCAATTCAAACTCTGATTGGAAAAAGAACTTGGAGGGTTTAAATATAGATAACTTTTCACCTAGTTTTCCCTGGTGGTTGCTACTTGGAACATTGGCAGTGGCTCTATTCTTTACTACTCTTTCAGGAATTTTCCCAGCTATCAGGGCAGGCAGGCAAAACCCTGTAGAAGTTTTACGATCTGAATAATACTGAAAAAGTAATAACTCCAAACAAAGCAATCAAAACAAAACTTAAAATTAAGTACTTAGGCTGCTTAAAAAAAATCCTTATTTTATCTACAAAATTCCTATTTTTATCTAAGTTGTAGTATCTCGGATCAAGATTTGATTCAGCTTGATTTTGACCATATAAACCTTTCGTTATTGTATGTATTTTAAAGTAATTTTCAGGTGATTCTAATGATTTTGATGGTGGGTTTTTATACACGATCGACCAAAGACTACTCTTGATTCTTAAAATGGGAGATTTTGAGCTTGGATTTGGTTTCATTTCAGTTATTAAATAACGTTATATCTAAATTTAAAGATTACAAATAATAAAGTATCATATTTTATCATATATTTCAAGCAATTAATAAATAACCACCATACAGCTTATCTGACCCTAGTAGATGGCAAAAATAGATATACTCAAACCTAAATTAAAATGTACAAGGAAAAGACTCCACCTGTTTGAATAGTAATCGAGTTTTGTATGCTTTAAATTGATATTTTGGTGCAGTTTTGGTTATAAAATCTATTTTTCAGGTCGCTGAATTTTACAAATTTTTGGTAAAAAACCCAAGTTCTCCAAAAAGATACACTTCCTAAAGTAAGGTAAAACAATCTAAGTAGTGGCCAAAATTTAGGATCTAAGCTTTCTCGATAAACGATCCCAAAAGGATACCAATATTCTCGATTTAGATATTTTTGAGCTATAAAATTTTGAGGAATTTGAATCAGACAACCATCAAACAGTCCTTGAGTAAAAAAGACTAAACAAAAAGAGGTTAAAAAAAACAGTTTAAAATAAGTTAGATATTCATCTAAATCTGACACAAAAGCTTTTTTGGCTGGCAAATAACTTTCAACAATAGCCATAATAGCAATTACTCCACCCAAGGCCCAATATTGTGGGTTGTGGATTTTATCTATCCATTCGTTTATGCTGTAGGCTTGTTCATAGCTCAAATTTATCATAATATAGCTATTTTTAGTTAGCGTAAATTTATTAATCTGTCAAAATACTCCTAAAATCACCCTTACCAATCAAAATATGATCCATAAGCTCTAAACCTAATAATTTGGCACCTTTCTCTAGGTTTTTGGTAAATTCTAAATCTTCCTCTGAAGGCTCTAAATCTCCAGCTGGGTGATTGTGTAAAAGAATTATAAAGCCTGCTAAATATCTAATTCCTGGCTCCAAGATATCTCTTGGGTTAACTAGCATTTTATCCAAAGTACCAATGGTAATAATTTCTTTGTGGATCAGATAATTGGAAGCGTTTAGATACAAAGCTACTAATTTTTCTCTCTTAGACGAAGCTAACTCTGGAGAGGTAGCTACAGCAGCATGAGCAGAATCGATTAAAGGTAGAACATTTTGTGGCTTCTCTAAAATCCTACGACTAAGTTCTAGAGAAGCAACTATCGTAGTAGCTTTAGCATGGCTAATACCCTTAATTTTGAGTAAATCCTGCACCGTTACGGTTTGAAATATATCCAACGGGTGAAGCTTTAAAATCTCTTTAGAAAGCTCCAAAACGGGCATTTCTTTAGTTCCAGTTCGCAGTAAAATTGCCAAAAGTTCATAGTCTTTTAGGTTTTGTGATCCAAATTTGACTAATCTTTCTCGAGGAAATTGATCTTTATCCATTATATCTAAAATAATCACCTTTTTGGGTTTAAATTGTCAAAATTGACAGCAACTTTTTTTAGAAAAACAAAATCAATTTGATATGAAACACCGACAAAGTCCAAATCGCTGGGGAAATCTACTATCTCAACCATTAATTTGGGCACCATTACCTTTTATTTTAATTGTCGATTTGCTAACTGAAATCTATCACCAAATCTGCTTTCCAATTTATGGATTAGAAAAAGTAAATAGGTCTGATTATGTTGTGGTCAAAGACAGAGCTAAGCTAAAATATTTGAGTTTCTTCGAAAAAATGGGCTGTATGTATTGTGGATATGTAAATGGGGTTTTTCCTTATATGAAAGAAATTTCTAATCGAACAGAAAAATATTGGTGCGGAATTATGCACGAAAAAGGCGTGATTAAAGGTCAGGAGCATCAGCAAAAACTCAATTTTACTAAATTTGGAAACGAAGAAGATTTTGATAAAGAGTATGGCGAAAAATAAACCCGCATTTCAAATCGCACTAAAATTAATATACTCAAGCCAGTACCAAAATACACCACTCAAAGCCTACAAAACTCATTCAATTCAAACAATTGTAGTCTTCTTGTATATTTTAATCTATATTTGAGTAAACAGCACAAAAAGCCTTTTATCCAATTTTACTGTAAATTTTTTGAAAGTCCTGTCTATTCAACGATTTGATCTTCGGGAAGCCCTGAAAATGGTGGGTATTTTTCTGGAGTAAGTAAGAAATAATACAAACTGACTCTGTAATACCAGCGATAATAATTTACGATAACTCTGTGCCATTCGGGTGGAAATTTTCCTGTAAATAGAACTGACCAAAACCCAATCCAACTCAAAATACCAGCCCAAATAGAAACAAATATCAAGACCAAATAGTGAGGCAAAAGTATATAATAAACTCCTAAAAAACTCACCAACAAAAGTTGCCCTTGAGACCTTTCCTCTTTGTAATCGACTTCAAAGATAAACTTGTCAGTTGATTCAGCTTCCAAACTAAATGAAGGATAACCATCACTAAGTCCAAGTAGTGAAGTATTTAAACGAGCAGTCCATCTGAAATAACCGACTACAAAATCAAAAATATCTTTGGGGTATTTTCCTGTAAACAAAATGGCAAACCAAGCAATCATAGCCGCAAAATTGACTGCAATACCCATAAATAGGAGAACAAAAATGTGAGGGATTCCAATATAAATTGGAGCAAACAAAGCTCTTAAAACAGCTTCTCCTTGGGAATATTCTTTTTGGTGAGTAACATCAAATTTGAACATAAATTATATAAACACCAATATAAATAACAACTTTAATCTTTTGTCAAAAATTCAATTTACGCTTTTTTGGGTTAAACTTATCTTCAACTAAAAAAAATTTAACTACTAAAAACCTTTTTAAATAGACAAGAAGTGATTATCCTAAATCTAAATTTCTGATTAAATGGTGGTTTGACAAGAGTTGAGATTATTTTTTTACTACTCTTTATAGTGGTCTAAAGCCAAGTTAACCCCCTAAATATAGTACCAAACTACATTTAGTTACTCAACTGCTCCTTTCAAACTAGAAAGGGTGGGTTCTCTTTTTGCTCCAAAGCCCTATTTGCTCAATAAATTCTCTGTATGTCACCCATCACCATCACCAAAGCCACTCGCCTAGAACTAGACACCACCAAGATTTTAGACTCCTTAAAATTTGCCAAAGGAGATTTGGATAAAGTTGATATCCAAAATATTTATGAAGAAGTTTTGCAGTCTTTGTATGACGGAATTTCCACCGACGAAATCCTAAATTTAACCATTAAAGTCTCTGAAAACTATATCTCAAGTCACCATCAATATTCTTTTTTGGCAGCTAGATTGATGCTTCAAAAGTTATATAAAGAAGTTTTTGGAGAAAGTGTATATGAGTTACCTGACTTTTACACCAAAAAATACACTGAGTACTTTGGTGAGTACTTAGAAATTGGAACAAAAATTGGCTTGGTTGATAAAGAATTACAAAACTACGACTTGGCTAAAATCGTAGCAGCTATGAAGCCAGAAAGGGACTTGCTTTTTAAGGAAGTAGGGATGGCAAGAGTGACCAAACAATATCTTTTAAAGACCAATGACGAGCCACAAAGAGTTTTTGAATTACCACAATTTTGGTTTATGAGGGTAGCTATGGGACTAGCTAAACTAGAGCAAAATAGAGAAGAAAAAGCAATCGAATTTTATAACCTTCTAAGTCAACATTTGGTTTTGAGTTCCACTCCAACACTTCTAAATGCTGGTAGGGTTCGTAACCAATGTTCAAGTTGTTTCTTGCTAACCACCGAAGACAGTTTGGAGCATATTTACAAAACCTATTCTGACATCGCTTTTCTTTCCAAATATGCTGGTGGAATCGGAGTTGACTTCAACCAAATCAGAGCCACTGGAAGTTTGATCAAAGGCACAAACGGCAAATCTTTAGGTCTTATACCTTTCGTGAAAGTTTTGGACAGTTCTGCTGCTGCCGTGAACCAAGGAGGTGTACGAAAAGGTGCTGTCGCTACCTACATTGAGCCTTGGCACAAAGATGTGTTTGATTTTATCGCTAGTAAATACATGAGTGTAGATGAAAACCGCCGAGCTCCAAACATTCATACAGTTTTGTGGGTGCCAGATTTGTTTATGAAAAGGCTTTTGGAAAATGCTAAATGGACACTATTTAGCCCAAGCGATGTCCCAGATTTACACGATCTTTACGGTGCTGAATTTGAAGCTAAATACCATGAATACGAGCAAAACCCGCTCATTCCAAAAGAAGTTATTCCAATCCGCAAACTTTGGGAAGAAATTATCGTCTCACTTTTGGGTAAAGGTTTTGGACACCCTTGGATCACTTGGAAAGACCCTAGCAACGCCATGAACCCTCAAAAACATGTAGGAACTGTCCACTCTAGCAATCTTTGTACCGAGATTTTGCTACCAACTTCTCGTGATGAAACAGCGGTTTGTAACCTTGCTAGTATCAATCTGTCTCGATTTGTGAAAAAAACCAGCTTTGGCAAAACCCCAAGTTTCCCTGAAGCAGTTAGTAATATCGATTGGGACACCCTCAAACAAAGCATTAAATCTGCCATCCGAATCCTAGATAATGTGATTGATGTGAACTTTTACACCACCAAAGAAGCTGAAAATTCCAACAAAAGACACCGACCAATCGGACTTGGAGTTATGGGCTGGCAAGACATGCTTCAGCAACTTGGACTGTCTATGGAATCCGATGCAGCAGTAGAACTTAGCGACAAACTTTTTGAATTTATCAGCTACCACTCTATCGACACTTCTAGCGAATTAGCCATTGAAAAAGGCAAATATTCCACCTTTGAAGGTTCTGACTGGAGCAAAGGAATTTTCCCACTAGATTCATTTAAAAAGTACGCCCAAAGCCGAAATAACGAGATTGTGAACAGCTTTGAAGAAAGTTTGGATTGGACTTCTCTAAAGAAAAAAGTACGCCAAAACGGACTTCGTAACTCTCAACAGATGGCAATCGCCCCTACCCGCACAATTTCCTACATCGGAGGCACCAGCCCTAGTATCGAGCCTTGGGACAGCAATGTGTTTACCGAAGTTGGAATGACTGGAAAATACAAAATGGTAAACGACGCTTTGATCAACGAACTTGAAGTGCTTGGACTTTGGACAGATGAAGTAAGACAAAAAATCAACCTTTACGATGGATCCGTGCAATTTGTAGAAGAAATTCCAGCTGAAATTAGGGGTAAATACAAAACTGCTTGGGAAATCCATCCAAAATGGCTTATTAGTCAAAATGCCAGAAGACAAAAGTGGGTAGATATGGGAATCAGCTTCAATATGTGGCTACCGGTTAATAACGGAAAAGATGCTGAAAGATTGTACATCGAGGCTTGGAAGGCAGGTCTTAAAACCACCTACTATTTGCACTCCAAATCCAAAACCCAATCCGACAAAACTGCTAGTTTTCAGGCTACTACCACTCAAACTGTAGAAGCCACTCCAACAATTGACTTTGCCGACAGACCAGCGGAGGAGATCAAAGCAGGAGCCGTGTGCGACATGACCGATCCAAATTGTGAGGCTTGTCAGTAGGGGGGAGAAAAAGTAGATTTTTATGAACGAACAAACTCAAAATACTGAGAACCTCCCTCGTGATCACGAAAAAATCAAACCAATAGAAAGCAAAGATACTATCGAAGTGATCAAATTTTTAGCTCAGTATGAAAAAGAAAAAGTATATGATTCTTTAAGCAAAATAGACTCTATTAGAAATACAGCAAACACAATTTCTGGAATAATTTTTGCTTTTCTTGCTACTCAAGTTGGGAATTTTGAATATCCTTACCAAAAAATAGTCATTTTGATTTTTTCTATTATCCTAATGTTTATTTTAGCTCGAATAAACTGGGACATAACTGTTTCAAGTGGCTTTTCTGGAAAAGGTATTATGGAAGAAATTTACGACAACCCAACAAAGTTAAAAATTGATTCTTTTTATTACACGAAAATACACAATAAAGAGGAATTAGTTTGGAACTATACGCTAAGAGGTTTTATTGATAGGTATTCAGCAACAGAAACCAAAATACAAACACTTTTTGAGCTAAGAAAAGCTTTACTGATTACTAGCTCAATTCTAATAATACTAGCTTTGCTTTTTCTTTCAAAACTACAATTACACATCAACTTTCATGTCTGATATAACTATACTTAAATCCCCATTAATTTCCTTATTTGCGAAGTTTTTTAATACTGAAGAACCACCTTCACCACCACCCCAAAAACCAAACAGAAGAGATTTTCCAACTAATCCAAAAAGCAAAATCATTGTTTCAGAGTTTAAATTAGATGAAGAAGAACGACCTTCACCAGATCCTGAGATTAATAAGTTAAATTTTTAACAGGTCTAATCTCCAAACCTTAATCAAAGTCGCCAATACCTTAGGTGTAAGTGTCAAAATCAAACTAGAAAAAGTAGCTAGTAATGAAATCTGAGTTGTAAAACAACTATTTTATCAGTTTCTACTCTATACACCAACCTGTGTTCTTGAGTTATTCGTCTGCTCCAACAGCCTGCAAGGTCGTGTTTTAGAGGCTCTGGTTTTCCTATTCCTTCAAACGGATTTTTGGTTGTAGCTTCAAAGAGTTGAACTATTTTTACTAGGATTTTGGGTTGACTGGTGGCAAAAAATACCATGTCTGCAAGGGCTTTATCTGTTAGCGATATTTTGTACATGATCTAAAATTTCAGATGGATTATTGAAGGTTTTCAGTTTTCCTTCGTCGGCTTGTTTGATTGAATCTCTAAGTCTTTTTGCGTTGTTTGGGGAGGATAGCAAATATTCTGTTTCGTCTAGTTTATCAATCAAAATTTTTCTGACATAGTTTGAAATTGTTCGCCCATCTTTTTTAGCCAAATCCAAAATTAGATCATACATCTGAGGTGAAATCCTTACTCCGATTAGCTTGGACTGTTTATTTGAGGTTAACATAAGATTTTTTTGTTAATTATTAGTAATAAATGTTTACTAAATGTTAACATTTGTCAACGAATTTTACTCAAAACCTATCAACAACCTAGGTGTAAGTGTCAAAATCAAACTTGAAAAAGTATAATTGACTTATTGCCACAACTCCACAACTTTAATTACTCTAAACTATCCACACTATGAAATTAAAAATTTGGTTGTATTCTGTTCTGACTTTTGTGGGGTTTGTGTTGCCTAATTATGTGATATTTCAGGCTATTCGAAATACTGGGACTTTTGATTTGGTTGAGTTTGTAAGGTCTTTTGGTTACAATTATTACACCCAATTTACGGCTGCCGATTTTTTGATTACTGCCAGTACGGTTTCGGTTTTTTATGTTTTTGAAATGAAAAAGCTTGGTTTGAGAGTGCGATTTTTGCCTATAATTGGTACTTTTTTGGTAGGAGTAAGTTTCGGGTTTCCGATGTTTTTGCTGCTGCGAGAATTGAGTGAAGATAAAGCTACAAATTCTAAACGTTGATCAAAGTCGCCAAGCAAGTGTGTAGGTTTTGAACATTGGCTTGGTTGATGTATCTATGTAAAGTTGAGTTTTCAGGGTAAGAATGGTAGGCAATAATTGCTGTTTTGTTTTTAGATAATTGTAAGACATTGATAAGATAATTTAAAAGTGCTATAAATTCAATTATGGAAAATTTACTTCAACTCAAAACTCCAGAACAAAAAATTTTAAGTGATGCTAGAAAGATTTTAGAAATAATCCAACCGACAGAAACAGCCAAGACTATTAAATAAGGTCCTAAGGCTTTTAATTCCTTTTTTAAAGAAAGAAGGTCTGTCGAGGAAACACTTGAGTTTGTGAAAAATTGTGTTGCTAAGGTTCAAATCGGGAAGCCAGAAAAAATCCAAAACCTTGAGCTCACTTTAAATAGTAAGGCTTATTCTGTAAGTTTGGAGATTACTTGGAAAGATCATGACTGCAATGTTGTTATTAATTTTCAATTTCTAAAAGAGCGTTTTTCAACCAGCTTAAAAGGAAGAAAAGATAATGACCTGCTAAGATTATCTTGGGTTAAAAATGAATCTTCGCTCATCAAAACTACCATAAATCCAATCCAAACAGGAGAAAAAAGAGTGATTATGGAAGTGTATCTTGATTATCTAATTGCAGACCCAAAGTTAATTATTTCAATCAATAAAATAGAGGCAGAAATTCTTACCAAAACACAAGAAGCAGATAGCCAAAAAACTGCTGAGCTGGAATTAAGTTCGCAACATCGCGAACCAAGTGAGAAAGTCATTTTTTCTGCGAATGTTTTATCACATCAGGAAATTCGGGATATAGCAATTTTAATTAGTTATTTTCAAATGCTGAACTATGTTGAGGTTTCTTACCCATTAGAAATGAATTTAATTCTAGCTATTATGGTTTATCGTAAAATTTCAGAAAGCCCTGTAACATTTAAAAATACCTGCGACGGCCTAAGCGAAGTAATAGAAAACAAATTAACGCTAGAAAAGTTCAGTGAAAATATAATTAAACTTTTTGAAAATGCCGTGAATAAAATTATAATAGCCGATGTTAAATTTCCTAGCAAACATGCTGAATATGCCAACAAATTTGCGAGGGCTAAGCATTTTATAGAAGTTTTTGCAGCAGATAAGCCTACCATAAGTAAACAAGTAAATAAGCTAATTCAAGATAGAAAATCACTAGATAGCGATCAATCTGGTGAAACTCCACCACCAAATTCTGATCAGGTAGAAGTTTCTGGAGATAAAAAACACGATAAAATCACTGACCCTAAAAATTACTTAAAAACTGAATTCGAAAAAATTGCAGATGGCCGCGGGTTTAAGTTTAATCTTCATAAAGATCTGTGGTTGAACAGCCCAGAATCGATAGCTCTAGAAGATTTAAATCACAAAAACAGTTGTTTAAAAGCCTTCTTAGAATTACTAAGAATTTCAACAAATATAGACGATGCTATTTCAAAAGATTCAGGAGCAGTGTTGAGAGGTAGTCGCTTGCGCACAGGGTTGGAAAGATTATATGTACATAAACAGTATGGTCAGCTGTATTCGATTAATCTGAAAGGAGGCAGCAAAGGTAACAGGGCTTACTTTTGCGAAAATGGCGATAGGGGTTTTGTTCTAATACAATTTAGTGTGCACGGATTAAGTTGATTAATGTAATGGATTTACCTAACTCTCTTTGGCTTTTTCTAAACCCCCTAACTACAATTCGGACTTAAAGAAAGAAATAGGGTGACAAAAACATCGATTTAACTGATATTTAAAGGGTTTAAAACCTTTTAAACTTAACTACCCTGAGTTCAGTCACAAAAATATACAAAAATTGCTCTACATGTAAAAGCAATAAAATTGTAAAAAATGGACATAGAAATAACCTGCAAAGATATACTCAAGCCTAAATTAAAATACACAAAGAAAAGACTACAACTGTTTGAATGGAATGAGTTTTTGCAGGCTTTGAGTGTATATTTTAGTGCGGGCTTGGGTATAAAGAAACCAAAAAACCTCTATTTTAGGTGATTTTAGATTTTTCGTAATGTATAATTTAAAAGTAAGTATATATTGACAAGTAAGGAGTATTAATATAATATTACGAATATTATTCACATTACATATTAGCATGGTCACTAAAACTATTACTCGTAAAATAACCAGCAAGGGTCAAATCACTATTCCACTAGAAATCAGAAAAATTTTAGGTGGTGATATTGTAACTTTTGTAATAGGACAAGAAAATAACATAACTCTAACTCCCGTAGATATGAGTTTGGAAGAGGCTTTTGGTTCTGTTGCTGTGCCTAGTCATTTGCAAGGAATCAGTGAAAAAGAAATTCAGCAAATATTACAAGATGACACTTTAGATAATTTTCAGTCTAAAAATCGAACTAAATCTAAAAACTAGTATGTACTTTGCAGATACCAATTTATTTATCAGATACTTTACAAACGATGATTTAACCAAAGCTAAGGCTGTTTTCGATTTATTACAAAGAGTTAAAAAGAAAGAAGTTGAACTCTGGATTAGTGAAGTTGTAGTGGTAGAAATGGTGCAGATTTTAAGCTCTAAAAAGTTGTATAATTTACCAAGAGAAGATGTTAAAAAACGGATTCAGGCAATTTTATTATTGGAAAATATTAAGATCGAACACAAAAAAGTATATCTTCAAGCTCTTGAACTTTACACCCAACATAATATAGATTTTGGCGATTGTATTATTGCTATAAAAGTTCAAAAACCAGAATTTGAAGGTCTGTATTCATATGACCGTGACTTTGATAAAATCGATGGAGTAGTTAGAATTGAAAAATTTTGATTTGTATTTATACTCATTTCACTAAAAATACAACCTGTCACGCTGAACTTGTTTCAGGATCTAAATCATTTTTGCGTTTAATATACTGCAATGATAAATAGTGGAATTGGTATAGTATGTTCTAATTTAGATTCTATTGAACCAATTTTGGTCATATCGAAAAGCTGTTTTCACAGTTTAATGTTGTAAATTTTACTGGTCATTTTCTAAGGTTTCCTGTGGTCGTACTTCCTCAAACGAAGTTATCTTAGCGGCTTGAGTATTTTTTGGATTTTCATCTTTTTCTGGATAAATCGCAAAAGCTTGGTTGTAAATTTGTAAAAAATCCAGCCCTATTTACATTTATAACTAAAATTTAAGAGGATGAAAGAAACTACAAATTTCAACACATCCTCTCATATGTACTCAAGTAACAATCCTAAAATCAGTCAACATACTCGTAATCAAATTTGGTTACAATATCAAGCTAGTAAATCCAACTCTAAATCTAAATTCAAACACCCAAGACATACTCAAAAAAGTCTAGCTCTTCAATATGGAGTTTCAAGAGCAACCATTTCTAAAATAATTCATAGAGGAAGAAAAGGAGACTTTAATATTCACTCACCAATTAACAAAAGATATTTAACCCAAGAATATATCAAAAAGAGAGAACAAAAAGAAGAAATTGAAAAAGCCAAAAAACTTGAAAGAAAGTTAAAAAGAGAAGAAATTAAAAAGAACCGTTACGAACACAAACAGCCAGGGGAGTTAGGTCATATGGATCTCAAACTACTTCCTCCAATACAAGGACAAAAGATAATCAAAGGACAAAAAGAATACTTACTAACACTGGTAGATGATTGTACTAGAATAGCCTACTTTACTATCATACAAGGTAAAATCAATATCAAACTGCATATGGTTTAAAAAGTCTTTTAGATAGAAGTACCATCAAATTCAAAGCAATACTCTCTGATAATGGAAAAGAATTTAAGGGAGTACAGTGGTTTAACCAAGAAACAGGTAGGTACAAAGCTAAAACCCAAATACAAGGTCAAAAACACCAAGTAGAAATCTTACTAGAGACAATGAATATCAAACACAGATACACAAAAGTTAGAAGACCTCAAACCAATGGTAAAGTTGAAAGATTAAACAGAACAATTAGCCAAGAGTTTTTGACACAAATACAGTTTCAAGACAGATTACACAGACTAGCTGAACTTAGGTTGTATGAATATCACTACAACCAACAAAGACAACATCAAGGAATTCAAAAACATCTAAACAAAAATTAATCCAACTTTCCCCTCTTAAATTTATGTAAAAAATGTAAATAGGGCGTGAGAATGTACAAATTTCAGGGTTTTTGGAGTTTACCACATTAAAAATGGATTTAATTTCAGCTTTGTAATTAGCCAAAAAAGCTTTTATGTATGGGAAAATTTCAGCTCTTTCATTCAGAGTTTCTAGTTGGTTTAAAATTACATTTACAGTGGCTGTGAGGTAAGCTTCTTGCAGCTTAACATCTCGTAATTTTGGTTTAATATTTAGTTAAAACCCTCCTACTAATCAATTGACAAGCCAAGTTTAATCAAAGATTTTTCCCAAATGACCGAAAAGAAATTAAAGTTTCCAATCAAAGCAATTACAATAAATTTACTGGTTTTAACGAATATAATTTGCCTTCTAGTGATTGGCTTTTTGTTTTATGAAAGAAGTAAAATTGCACCCGAAAGTTTGGCTTATGGAAAGTTGAAACAGGAAGTAATTTCTATAATTAATCAGGATGGAATACAACCACTACCAGATAACAAGAAACAAGAAAAATTTCAGGCTGTTGGTTTGGTTCAGAGCTTGGAAGATCCTTATAGTGAATATTTGCAAAAGTCAGATTCGGATAAATTTAGCGATAGTTTAAACCAAAGATACCAGGGAATTGGAGTGCGATTTGATAATTCAAGTAACAAAATTGTAGTGGATAAAGTTTTTGTGGGCAGCCCTGCTAGTGAAGGAGATGTGCGAGAAAAAGACGAACTTTTAAAGGTTGATAATCAAGAAGTTGCGGGTAAATCTTTATCTGAAGTTGCGGGTAAAATTCGAGGTGAAGAAGGAAGTCAAGTAGAATTAGTTTTTAAGAGAGATGGTGAACTTTTAACCAAAAAATTAACTCGTAGAAAAATCCAAACTGACCTTATTTACCTAACACTCAAAGGTTCTACAGCGGTTATTGAGATCACTTCTTTTGGAGAAAATTTGGACACCAAAATGAAAGATGTGGTACAAAAAATTAAGACTAATCCTGAAGTTAAAAATATCCTGATTGATGTTCGTGGTAATTCTGGCGGACTTTTAGATGAAGCTGTAGATGTGATTTCTTATTTTGTATCTGAAAATCAAACTGTGCTTTTTGAGAAGGAAAAAAATTCTGAAATTAGTATTCGTAGCAAGGTGAAAGAATCAAATTTGCAAGGTTATCCAATAGCTATTTTGGTTGATGAAAATTCAGCTTCAGCTAGTGAAATTTTGGCAGGAGGTTTGCAAGATATCAACGGAGCAAAACTGATTGGTCGCAAAACCTACGGTAAAGGGGTGGTGCAAAGAATCTATAGTTTAAGTAACGGAGACCAACTCAAACTAACCGTAGCCGAGTGGCTAACTCCAAAGAGAAGACAAATCAACAAACAAGGCTTGCCACCAGACATAGAAGTTTCTAAAAATGATGATATTCTTAAAGTTAGCTTGCAGGAAATTCAAAAATAATTGATCAATGATAGAGTATAAATTCATCTTATTCAAGTAGTTTTTAGGCTTCCAGCTTAAACTTGAATGGGCTGAATAAATCAATATTATATTTATGTTTGGCTCTCTTACTGAAGAAATCACCTGGTCACTAATTATTGGAATTGGGATGACTTTTTTAGTGCATTTCATTTATTGGTGGTATCTTTTTTTTAATGCTGACAAAACCCATTTTTAATCTCGAAAATTCAAACTAACTCAATTATTTTATGCCCGAAAATTCTTCAAAATACCCAACAAGTTGGAACCTACAAAAATATTTCTATACTTCCCTAGAAGATCCTCAATTAGAAAATGATGTTCTGGAAGCTCAAAAGTTGATCGATATTTTTATTGCAAATTATAAAGGTAAAATTCCTAACTTAAAGCCCGAAGAATTTGTGAAATTTTTTGAGTCAGAAAATCAAATTAATCACCTTTTATACAAAGCAATGTTGTATGTTTTTTATCTTAGCTCCCTTGATACTCAAAATCAAAATGTGATCAAAAAAGAAGGTCAATTACAACTAAAAATCACCGATTTAAGCAATAAGCTTTTGTTTGTAGCCCAGGAATTTAAAAACATTGGAACTGATAATTTACTAAAACTAAGCCAAAATCAAAACCTAAAAGATTACCAAAATTATTTTCAAACTCAAGCTGATAATCTCAAATATATTTTGGATGAAAAAACCGAATTTGCTCTAAATTTAAAGGAAAATTCTGGAAATACAGCTATGATGAAATTGCAAGAAGAATTGACTGGAAGTTTTGAATTTAAACTAGAAATTGACGGTGAAACCAAAGCCTACACTGAAGAAGAAGTTCGTAGTCTTCGCTCTAGTCCAAATGAAGAAATTCGTAAAAAAGCAACCGAATCTATTCAAGAAGTTTACAGCCAAAAAGCCAACCAAATTACTCTTGGAAATATTTACAATTCAGTAATTAAAGACTGGACTAGTGAAATTAAAATTAGGAATTACCCTAGTATTTTGAGCCAACGAAATCTGAGTGAGCAGATGCCAGATGAAGCTATAAATTTGCTACTCAAAGAAGTCACTAACCGCTCAGATATTTACCAAAAATACCTCGGTTTAAAACTGAAATTAGCTATTCACGCAGGGCAACAAAAAGACGGAGGAGACAAGCTTAAAAGTTGGAATTTATTAGCACCTATTAGTAAAAATGAAAAGACATATTCTTTTGATAATGCCCTAAAAACTTTTCTAAAAACCCTAGCTAAATTTGATACCGAAATGCACGATTTGGCGGTAGAAATGTTTGAAGGCGAGCGGGTTGATGTTTATCCAAAATTAGGAAAAAGAGGTGGGGCATATGCTAGCTATGAAAAAGATTTTGAAAGTTTTGTATTACTCAATTTCACTGGAAAATTGAATGACGTAGCAACTATTGCTCACGAGCTAGGACATTCAATTCACGGAATTTTATCCCAAAAACAAAAGAGTCAGGTTTATGGGACTGGGCTTTGTTTGGCTGAAACTGCATCAGTTTTTAATGAAATGCTTTTTGCGACAAGCTTTTTACCAACTTTGGAGACAGCTGAGGAAAAAATTGACTTTTTGGATATGCGGCTACAGGACATTTTTGCTACCATTTTTGTGCAAATTATGTACGCTTCTTTTGAGCTTGAAGTTCACCAAACAATCGCTGACGGGAAAGATTTAACTTACGAGGATTTTAATAAAATGTGGAGGGGGGGACAACAAAAAATGTATGGCGACAGCATTGAGTTTAGCGTGCCTGCAGATAAATCAGTTGGCTGGTCAGGAATCCCACATATTTTTCACACACCTTTTTATGTTTACTCCTACGCTTTTGGAAACCTTTTAACTTTTGCCTTGTATCAAAAATATAAAGAAGAAGGTGCTAGCTTTGTAGAAAAATACAAAAATATTTTGCGTTCAGGCGGAAGTAAATCTCCCTACGAGCTTTTGCTTGAAAATGGTTTAGATATAACCAAACCAGAGTTTTATCAAGATGGTTTGAAAGTGGTTGAGGAGATGGTAGCTAACTTTGAAAAAGAGGTTGAAACTTTTGTGAAGAGTTGAGCTAGTATAGCTAACCCATACTAAACATGAACATGAAGATGGCTACAATGTTTGACCGTAGGAAGTTTTGTAGGCATTTGAATGTCAATGTTTAGTATGGAATTACTATAGAACCTGTTTGAAAACTAATTTCACTAAAAAGTAATTATACCCCTTTCACTAAACACCAACCTAACTTCAAATTGAAGCTAAGCTCGAAATTCCCTTTTTGAAACGGGCAATAACTTACTTCTGTTTCTTAAATAGCTCTTGCCAAACAGTCTTTTCATCCCACTCTATAGACCCTCCAGGTTGAGTTAAAGTAGATTCGGTGCCAACTCCTGTAGAAAATAAAAGTGGATGGTTTTTTGGGTTTTCGGTTGAAATATTTTTGGCTATTTCTAGAGCTTTTTGGAAAGCTTCTTTACGATTTAAAATTTTCCAATATTTTTGATTTTCGGATTTTTTAGGGTAGTTTTTTGCTAAATCATCAACTATCTCTTGAGGATTATCGTTATCGGTATAATTATCTGTGGTTAAAATAGTGTAGTCACAATATTCATAGCTTAAATCACCATGAATTGGCCTCTTCCAGTTATCTCGCCCATCACCATCTGATGATAAAACATGAATGGTGTGTGTGAAAACCTTTCTTTTTTTCCATTCTTGAGTAGTTTCTAATAATTTTCTCATACTCTCTGGTTCGTGGGCATAATCAACCAAAATTGAAACTCTTTTTTTCCATTGGTCGATACTATTTTGATTTTCTAGTTTTTCTACAGCCCATTCCATTCTTCCAGGAGCCCCTTTTAACGTAGGTATAAGGTTGGTCTTAAAATTTGCTAAATTTGGCTCATAATTTTCAACAACCTTTAGGGCGTAAAAAAGATCCTTTACTTCGACATCTGAAAACAAACCAGTAGGGTAAGTTTCCCCCTTACATTCAAGGCTCTTGTTTATACCATTTGGTGAAGTTATTGATTTAAATTCAGTACTTTGTAATAGTTTTTTGTGAATAGTTTTACGAATTCTATAGGGAATCGAATAAAATAATTTTTGAGTAGTTTCCATTTGATCGTGGTCATAATTTCCTACAAAAAAGCCATTTTCCTTTATTTGTCTAAAAAGTAAACTCTTGGCAGTAATATATTTACCCCAACCTCCATGAGCTTCAAGGTGTTCGGGATAGGCGTTTAAAAAAACTGTAGTATCAAACTTTCCAAGCCCAAGGTGTCTTCGCTGTTCCAAGCCTTGGCTGGTAAGTTCTATAACGCAAAATTTGCAACCATTTCTAACCATCTCGGCTACATTTTTTTGGATAGTTTCTCCATCTAAAGTACTTAATTTTTTACGATTTCGAAACTCATTTTTACCATCAAAAATCAAGGCTCCAGTCAAAAATCCAGTTTTGTATCCGAGCTGATTTAAAATTCTAGCAACCAAAATTGAAGTGGTTGTTTTACCTTTAGTCCCATTTATACCAATTAATTTGAGCTTTTTGCCTGGAAAACCATTTTTAAAGGCAGCTAAATATGCTTTTGCACCGTGTCCGAAAGGTCGAAGTCTTTTAGTGTTGGTTTCGCCTAAAATATTTTTCAAAATTTTTGAAAATCCGCTCATAGTACTTATGTATTTAATTCTTATACTAAAATTACTAAAGCTCGGTTTTAATCTTGGCAAGCTTATAATCTTAAATTGACAAAATCATTCTTTTTTGAAACCAATTAAGTTATGGTGGTCGTAGCTCAGTTGGTAGAGTCCTAGGTTGTGGTTCTAGTTGTCGCGGGTTCGAATCCCGTCGGTCACCCCATTAAAAACACAAATTAAATTTAAAATAATATCTATTCAAATAGATCTAAGTAGATAAAATTGAATTAGAAATTTAACATCAAAATGAAAATCATTGAAGAAATAAAAGAAAAACCTGCTAATTTTGTACAAGAGTTTGTTTTGTTTATCAAAAATTTTGGGGTTATTAGTTTAGCAATTGGTGTAATTATCGGTCAGTCCACTAATAGCTTGGTTGCTAGTATTGTGTCTAATCTGATCAATCCAATTTTGGGTAAATTTGTAGGAGTTAAAGATCTAAACGGTTTGGTGTTTTTTGATATAAAAATCGGAGCTTTTTTGTCTGATTTTATTAATTTCCTAATTGTTTTATTTATTTTATATTTATTAATCAGGTTTTTGATTATTTATATTTTAACCGACGACGAAAAGAAAAAGTTTAGTTTGGTAAAAGATTTAGAGGTAGAAGAAAAGATAGAGAAGAAATCTGCCAAAGCTAAGACTAAAAAAGTTAAGTAGTAGTTATTTGTACGAAACCTTTCATCAAAGTTATACTTAAACCCTAAAAAATCTATTTCATTCAAATAGTTGTAGTTGTCTCCTGTATATTTTAACCCGGGGGTTAGTTGTATACTTTTGGGACTAGACCAGTTAAAATTTAATTTGAAATACTTTTCAGGTATTTAATATAGATTTTGATAATATGGAGCAAATCTGTCTCTAAGTCAAATACA
>JBIKIW010000044.1:0-11901 GCA_044361365.1 Limisphaerales bacterium
TTTTCTTTAGTTTTCTCTTTGATATCTTTTCTACCAAACTCACTTCCATTATCAGTTAATATAGATTCAAAATCAATACCATAACAACGATTAAACACTGCTAATAGTTTTTGGGTATTTCGATTTAGACACTGCTATATATGAAGCTGACTTTGAGTCTGTCTTAAGGCAAATTCTAGATTTGGATTTGGATAATTATCCTGAACGAAAAGCAATGTTTTGGCGTGTGCAAAATAAAATTCTAAAACTCAGCCAATCCGATTATTTTGAAAAATAACCACTCAATCTATATCAAACAACCCCCTCGTATTCCCAAGCGACTGCTGCCAAATTGTAGCACTATCAACACCTCGAATTTCCGCAGCTTTTTGAGCTACTAATTGTATAAAATCTGGTAAATTGGTCTGTCCACGGTGTGGAGTTGGAGTCAAAAATGGCAAATCTGTCTCAAGTACAAACGAGTCAGCCGGGCAATATTTCAAGGCCTCTCGAATTGGCTCTGCACTTTTTCCAAAGGTAATAATCCCACCAAATGCGGCTTTTCCGCCAAGATCCAAAATTTGTTTGAGGGTTTCTTTGTCGCCGGTGTAACAATGCACCAAAAAATTACCATGAATTTTGGGAAAGTTTTTTAAAATGTCTAAAAGGTCACCAAAAGCATCTCGGCAATGAATTACTAAAGGTAGGTTTAAGTCTAAAGCCAAACCAATATCCGAAACAAACAGCTCTTTTTGAATAGCTATTAATTCAGGATTTTGAGTATAATGATAGTCCAGACCAGACTCCCCTACTCCAATCAAATCAAAGCTCTGGGGTAATTTTTCTTTTACAAAGAAAGCTTGATTTTGAAGGTACTTTTTGAGGTCGAATTTTTCGTTTACAAGTTCTGGGTGAGAGCCAAACAAATATTTGATTTTGGGTTGTTTTCCAAGTAGCTTTTGTACAAAGTCATAGTTCGTATAACTAACGGTAGATTGAATCACAAAGTCGTGATTTGCCAACAACCCGTCAATTTTATCAACAATTTCAACTCGCTTTTGATCGCTTAAATTAGGCAAAAAATTATCTTCCTCAATTTCCTCACGAATCTCTGGAATTATTTTTAAGAATGCCAGTAAAATATCTAAATGAACGTGTGTATCGTGTAATTTAATCATAAAATTTCTCATTTAATAAATCAATTTGCTTTCAAATTTCAGGTTTTTTCTGGTTTGGTCAACTCCAAATAATATAAAAGCCAAACAATTTATTTTAATTCTACCTAACTTCCACTTTCCCATTTTCATACCCAACAATTATCATTGGATTAAGCCCAATAAACAACCCGTGATCCACAACGCCTGAAACCTGTTTAATATTAGTCGCTAAATTTTTGACATCTGGAATTTTAGCAAAAACACAATCCAAAATATAATTTTGATTATCAGTAATAAAAGGCTGTTTATCTGAATTTAATCGTAAAATTTGACTTACAGCTCCAACTTTAGCGAGTTGATTTTCAATTACCTCTAGTCCAAACGGCAAAACCTCAATTGGAATAATTTTATTTTCAAAAGATTTGGTAAGTTTACTTTGATCAACCAAAATAACATATTTTTTGCTAGCCATCGCTACAATTTTTTCCCTAGTCAACGCCCCTCCCATTCCTTTAATCAAGTTTCCAGCCTCATCCACCCAATCAGCTCCATCAAAAGTAAAATCAATTTCAATAAATTTTTCTAGTAAGTTAATGCCCAAATTTTTGGCTTGTATGTGGCTTTTTTGAGAAGTTGCCACTGCTTGAATTTGGTTGAAATCTCCCTGCCCGATCAAATCTATCGCTAAACTCGCAGTCGAACCGGTGCCAAGCCCAATAATTCCAGTTTTGGGTAAAAAATCTAGTAATTTTTGAGCGGCAAGTAGCTTGGGATTGGTCATGGTTTGATTAACTAAACTTGAAATGTTTTCTTGGCAAACAATTTTTTAAAACCCAAATAGCGAAACCCTAACCCTTGATTAAAAAACAGAATATTTAAACTCGCTTTTTAAAACTAAAATAAGAAGACCTCTTAAACTAGAATTTACTCAAATATTGTATTATTTAGATGTAAAAAGGTGTTTAATTTGTGCTGTAGATCTTGTCAGTAGATATTCTTTTGTGTATGCATACAAACTTTAAGCTACATTACAGCAGATATCACTAACTTTATCTCCCCAGTGGAATATCTTGGTCAATACCATCTAATCTGCCATATGTGGTGAACGGGTACAAAAATTTGTAAAAATTTGTAAATTAAATTACGATGTTTCACTGAGTATAGAGAATGTATCAAATTAACAAAAATAAAAATAAACATGTCTGGATTACATTTTACCCTAGAAAAAATTTATCTGTTTTTTCACAAAAATTTACCAAAAAAAACTTTTACTTTTGGAGTTCTAATTTTAGCCATATTTTTTTCTCAAATTAGCGTTTCTGCTGCACCAGCAATTAGTAGTATTAGCCCAAATTCTGGACCGATAGAGGGAGGGACTCAAGTAACTATAAATGGGACAGGTTTTCAAGGTAACTCACAGGTAACCCAGGTAGCTAGCGGCGAATATCACACCTGTGCACTGCACACTGATGGTAATGTTCGATGTTGGGGCTCAAATAACTTTGGCCAGCTGGGGTATGGAGACACCACTCAGCGTAACTCTCCAGGTCCAGATATCAATTTTGGTGGAAATTATGCTGTAGCTATCGGAGCTGGAAATAATCACACCTGTGCAGTTATGAATACCGGATCTGTAAAATGTTGGGGTTGGAACGCTTTTGGTCAGTTGGGATATGGAGATACAGTTCAGCGCAACACGCCAGGTCCAGATATCAATTTTGGGACGGTGGGTGCAACAAAAGTAGCTGCAGGTAGGTATCATACCTGTATAACTACTACCACAAGCACTGCCAGATGTTGGGGTACTGGGTCGAATGGTCAGCTTGGTTATGGAAATTTTAGCTCATTGTTTACTCCAGGCGGGGACATAAACTTTGGAGGAATACAAATATCCATGATTGATGCTGGGGAATTTTACACCTGTGCGATGTTAGTAACTGGCGGTGCTAGATGTTGGGGACAAAATAGTACGGGTCAGTTGGGGTATGGAAATACGACTCAGCGCAACTCTCCAGGTCCAGATATCAATTTTAATGGGGCATTAGTAACAAGTATTAGCACTGGATTCAGACATACATGTGCAGTTTTAAATACTCAAACTGCTAGATGCTGGGGAGAAAATATCACTGGAAAATTGGGATATGGAGATACCACTCAAAGATTGTCTCCAGGTCCGGATATCAATTTTAATGGGACTTTAGTTAATAAAATATTTGCTGGTTATATTCATACGTGTGCGATTTTGGTAACTGGTGGTACTAGATGCTGGGGTAGTTCAACTAGTGGAATGTTAGGATATGGGGATGGTATAGCCCGCAGAGCACCCGCTAATACTGATATAAATCTTGGCGGAGTATCCGCAATTGAAATGCAACTAGGGTATTATAGTACATCCACATTGACCGCAACAGGAAATGTCAAATCTTGGGGGGAAAATAACAGTGGTCAGCTAGGCTACGGAGATACCACTCAACGATCTTCACCTGGACCTGATATTTCAGGTTTGGACATACGTACCCAATTTAACGTCACATTCGGAGGCATTCCAGCAAGTGATATAACCTTTGTAAATTCAACCACCGTTACAGCCACAACTCCTTCCCATGCTGCTGGATTAGTAAATGTAGTTTTAACCAACGGAGATGGTACAACCACGAGTTTGTCTAATGGCTATACCTATTTAAGTGCTAGTGCGTGTGATTATATCGGAGCAAATGGAAGTGTGGCTGTCACTTCAACCTGCCTTGCAATTAATCCTGGCTCGTTAACCATGTATGCCGGAGATTCTACCGATGATAATGACCTTTGTGGAGAGGGAGATACTGCATCTTACAATTACATTCAAGACGATGGGAGTTCTGTTAATGTTACTTGTGGACTGGCAGAAAGGTCAGTGGGATTATCAGGCGTTTCAGTTGCTAATACTAGACAAAATACTACTACCATCATCAATGATGTGCTATGTCAGGATTTAACTGGTAACTCAAATAATATTTATTCGGTTTCTGCTACTGTTGGAAACTTAGTGAATCAAGGCGGTGGGAATAATATCAACTTAGGTTCTAATCCTGATGGATCTGGTTTGGAAACTAACCTTGATTCTGACGCTCCAACTTCTGGTGATAGTGGTAAGCTTTATGCTACTTATACACCAGGTTCTTCAGTAAAAGCCATTGCTCCAGAGTCTGCTAGAAATTCTACAGTAGATAGTAATTTTACTGTTGGAAGTAAGGCTACGGTGATTAATACTGCTACTTCTATTGGGGTATATAATACTTCTGGTGGGACTTTAGCTAAAAGGTTTGATTCTGATGGGAATACTTTAAAGTATCGTATCCCAGCTTTTCCTAGTGCTAATAGCTATGTTGGTGGCGTTACTTATACTTGTAGTGTTAGTTAGTGGGTTGTAGGAAATATCCTTTAATTTTAAATTTTGATAAATAGAGTTGAAACAATTTCTTTGAGTGCATTTGCACCTACGCATTTTGTCTGCTAGACTGTTAGTATGTTTAGCATCCCTGCCCGTTCCAAATACTTAGATCTGTCCAAAAGTTTCAGGAGTTTTTATGTCCTAATTTTGGGAATATTTTTATCAATCCTAACATATGTTATCTATCAGAATATAATCGTTACAGTAACTATGGGAGTTAGTACCATTGCATCGTTTATAATTATTGCCCAACCTCCCAAAAAAATAGAGGTCAAAGTAAGTGATGATGGTTTGAACATCGGTGGCGAAGTAGTTGGTTGGGAGTCGATTGTTGGCTGGGCAGCTGTAGATCTGAATGAAGATCTTGAAATTGTGGTACAAACTTCTAAGGTCGTAAAAGATTTTTACTATTTTTATGTGCATGAAGAAGACTCAAAAGTAAAAGAACTACTACAAATTCTAACTCAGTTTGCTCCTTACGATGAAACGATAATTGCCAAAAACCAGGCTCACAATATCCTTAGAAATTTTGGATTAAAGTAAAAAGTTTCAGATTTAAACTAAAATCCTCTTAAATTCGATATTTAGCCTTCAAATCTTTAAGATTTTGATCCAATTTTTTTTCTTGATCTTTTAAATCACTAAGTGCTGCATCAATACTTTTGGCTGGCTCTGTAAATGCTTTATCTAAGTTTTTATTCTTCAAAACAGACGTAGGCTCAGCAGAAACTTGATCTAGTTTTTTAGATACTGTATCGATTTTGTTACTGTCTTTTTGCTCAACTGCGGTGGCAAATTCTCGTAAGGTGTTGGCGTAATCTGTGTATAGCTTGTTATCTTTTTGTATGTCGGTCTCGATATCAGAAGTGTAATATTTGCTCAAATCACCTACAAAACAAGTTTTTAAATCAACCAGGGCTTTAGCGGCTTTATCCACCTCATCGGCAGATTTTCTGGAATAATCAGAATAGGTTGCCAAATCTTGAGTGTTTATTTTGGCAAGTTCTTTGTTTGAATTATCCAAAAATGTTGAAAAATCAGAGGTTTTTTGAGTAATGCAAGCCAAATTATCTACAACTTTAATCATCAAACCAAAAGTTTCTTTGCGTTTAATCAAGGCGTCTTTAGAATTTTGGTAAAATTGCTTTGTATCTTCATTTGGGCCTTTGTCTAATTTATCCACATCGCTAGTAGTTGAAGTTACCAAACTTTCTAGATCAGATTTGGAACTACTAATTTGCTCAACTTTTTTGCTGCTATTAGACGAGTTCGAACTAGCAGAGTTTAAATTATTTGAGAGATCGTTTAAAACCTGAGTACCTTTGGTGGTGTTTTTGTTTAAAATATCGATATTTTTGTTTGCTGAATCTGCAACCTGGCCTGGTACAATCACAAAATTGTAAATTCCAAAACCTGCCAAAACTCCTCCTGCTATTAAGAACACAACTATACCAATAATAATCCCAATAATAAGTGATTTTTTAGATGATTTGGGTTTTTGCTGGGCTTCTTTTTCTTCAGACATAATTAATTTAAAATTGATTGGTAGCACCACGGGGAATCGAACCCCGATTACAGGAATGAGAATCCTGCGTCCTAACCATTAGACGATGATGCCATGAATCTATCTTAAACCAACAGAGAATTTTTTATTTTGGCAAGTAGCGAGAAGATCAATTGTAAATTATAAATAAATAATGACTAATTTTTATCTAAATAGTTCAGATTTTTACTTATCCATTTCCTTGTCGCTTGCGTTGTTTACTATATATTCAGCGTCGTTTTCTGCTGGAACAATAGGTACTAACTCGCCGGCACTATTTTTTTCAATGTCGTAATTCAAATCACTGGAACCATCTGGGTACAAAGTAGCAATTTTTGTCTCAGTATTTTTAGTTTTTAATTTTGGTGTTTCTAATAAAATTAGTTCTGGATTATCTTTAACAATTTGCTCACTTCCAACAACATTTTCAGCTATTGCACTGGTATTATTTCCGCCAAATATAATTACTCCCGAAGCGACTAAACCTGCAACTGCACACACAGCAGACCTTATTGATTTATTTTTTAAAATTTCTGAAGGATTTAGGTTTATTTCAGGATTTCCAATTTGTTTTACTCTATTTAGTAGGTTCATATTAACAAACCTTAATAACATACAAAAAACCCTCTATCAAAAAGTAAAATTTGTGTTTATGCTTAGTTTAAAAGCGGCTTTTTGATAAAACCCCTCGCCATAAATTTCACACCAACTAATCAGTTTTTTTAGCATCCAAAATATCCTGCAAAAGCTTAAATTCGGCTTTCATTTCAATAATTTCAGATTTGATTTCTTCATGTTTTACAAGCTTTTTATCTAATTGTTTGAGTGTGTCCATTATTGATTCGATCTCATTTTCAGCCAACAAGTTTACTCTGTAATCATCTTCTGCTCTTTTTCTATCTCTCTGTGCTTCACGATTTTGACTCATCATAATAATGGGAGCTGCGTAGGCTGCTTGAAAAGACATCGCTAAATTTAGCAAAATAAACGGATAACTATCCCAAAGATTAAAC
Organism: Limisphaerales bacterium; assembly: GCA_044361365.1. Taxonomy (GTDB): domain Bacteria; phylum Patescibacteriota; class JACMRA01; order JACMRA01; family JACMRA01; genus JBIKIW01. The sequence continues at coordinate 7,123 of JBIKIW010000044.1, forward strand.
ATCAGATTTACAGTCATCCAAGTCACGATAATTACACTTTGAATTATAATAAACTTCCAACTACCAAGTGTAGTGGTGACTCTATCCGAAACCTTCTGTCCTAAAGTCATTTTTTCTGATTTTTTTTTGTTTTGCGACATATTTGTTTAAAAATTTAATTTGTCTTATTGTATTTTAGTAATCCTTTTTTGACAAAGTTATTGGCTTTAAAGATTTTTACTGTTAAAATTAATCAAAAGTTTATTCAAAACAACGCTTAGACTACGAATTATGATTAAAACACACCAAAAACAAGAAATTTTGCTAATCCACGGTTACGGAGCTGGTATAAAAGTTCCCAAAATCAATTTTGAATACGGTAAAGACATGCAATTTGATGCTTTTAGAGGTTTGGTGGAAAGTAATATTGCCGAGACTTTTAGCTGGAGCCAGCCTTCAATTTGGAAAGTTGGACAATATCTAAACCCTTTTGAACACCTAAAACTTTTTAACAAAGAAAAGAAAAAGATTGAAAATGCTGAAATGATGGCAAATTTAGCCATTTTGTTGGCTCAGAAAAAATACAAAACTATAGTGGCTCACTCACTTGGTTGCTATTTACTTTTGGAGTATCTCAAAACTCACGACTTACCACCTTCCGTTCAAAAAATTTTATTTGTACAAGCTTGTGTTCCCAAAAAATATAAAATTTCAGAATCAACCAAATCCAAATTAAAACACCTAAAAACCCTTAATTTGTGGTGTCCTTGGGACAATGCTCTGTTGGCATATTTTTTAACTTCAGGTAATCTGACTCATGGTCTAACTGGCTTTAGCAAACAGCATTTGGCAATTCAAAATCGGTTTTTCCCGCTCTATAAAAGGCTAAATCTTCACCGTAGCAGTATTTGCGATCCCAAAATTTTGGAGATAATTGAAAAATATTAGTTTAGGTTTTACACCCACCACTTAAAATTGCTAAGGTGTTTCCCTCTTTGACAGCAATGCAAATCTCGCCGATTTTTGTGCTACAATGACCAATTTTACAGGGCTTTTGGAAGACGAAGTTAACCAAAAAAAACTCGAAGGCAAACAAAATAATTTCAAACCCGCGACCAGCCGATCCTATTCAGATATTTTTAGTGAAAATGTTTTCAATTTTATCAATATTGTCTTTTTTATAATTGGTATTTTGCTGATTCTAGTGGGTAGATTTTCAGATGCTTTTGTGTATGTCGGGGTGATTTTATTCAACAGTTTTATAGGTTCGATCCAAGAAATTAAAGCCAAAATTCAACTTGATAAAATTGCACTTCTAACCAATCCACAAGCCAAAATTATCCGCAACTCTCAAGAAATTATTAATCCAATTTCAGAGATAGTTTTAGATGATTTACTGCGGCTGGAAGCTGGGGATTTGATTCCGGTAGATGGGGAGATTTTGGAAGGAACTGTACAGGTGGACGAGTCTTTAATCACCGGAGAAGCAGACACAGTAACCAAAATCAAAGGTCAAAAACTAAGCTCCGGAACTTACCTAATAAGTGGAAATTGTTATCTCAAAGTCACCGAAGTTGGCTTACAAACCATTGCCAATCAAATTACTGAAGGTGCCAAAAGTTACAAAAAAAATCTTACCCCAATGCAAAGAGAAATCAATCTTTCGGTGCGAATTTTGGTAATTTTTGCTTTTGTTTTGGTGTTTTTTATAACAATCAGTGGAATTCTTAGCGGCACAAGTCTAAATGATAGTTTGCCAATCACAGCTGTGGTAGCCGGAATCGTGCCAAATAGTCTTTTTGTGATGATAAACCTGGCTTACGCTCTTGGAGCGGTGCGTCTTTCAGGCAAAGGAGTTTTGGTGCAACAGCTAAATGCGATCGAGTCTTTGAGTAATGTTGATATTCTTTGTGTTGATAAAACAGGGACTTTGACCACTAATCATATTTTACTAGAGCAGGTTTACCCAATCAAAACCACCCTCAAAAATGCTGAAAAAGCCCTCGGTGATTTTGTTTCTACAGCCACTTCCACAACCCCTACTTCGGAAGCAGTAAGTAAAAAATTTACTGGAAATAACTTAAATATCGTGGAAGAGGTTTTGTTTTCTTCCGTCTATAAATGGAGTGGATTTAGCTACAAAGAAGGTCGAAAATCTGGAACATATGTTTTTGGGGCTCCTGAAGTTATTCTTTCTCAAAGACATCTAAATAAAGCCGATTTTAATGAAGACATGAGGAATTTTCAAAATCAAGGATTTAGAGTTTTGATGCTTTTTCACTCCAAAAAAGTTTTAGCTTTGCACAAAAAAAATCTTCCCCATATTCCAGATGAGCTTGAACCTGTAGCCATGGTTACCTTCAAAAATGAACTTCGAAATAATGTGAGGGAGGTTTTGGAATCTTTTAAAAAAGCTGGAGTAAAAATCAGAATTATCTCTGGAGACAACACCAATACTGTACTAGCTCTTGCCCGCCAAGTGGGCTTTGAAGCTGAGGAGGACGAAACAATTTCTGGAAGGCAGCTCGAGGAAATGAATGAAGCTGAGATTGCTAGAATTTTGCCTAAAATAAAGATTTTTGGACGAATCACCCCAAAACAAAAAGCGATGTTGGTTGGAAAATTTAAAGAAGCTGGAAATTACGTGGCTATGATTGGAGATGGTGTAAACGATGTTCTGTCACTCAAAGCAGCCAACCTTGGGATAGCCATGCAAAGTGGTAGCCAAGTCACTCGAAGCGTAGCCGACATGCTTTTACTCAAAGACTCGTTTTCCGCTCTCCCCTACAGCCTTTTGGAAGGTCAACGCATTCGCAACGCTGTGAGTGGGATTTTTAGTATATTTTTTACTCGTATAATGTACCTGCTAATAATCATGATGGCGGTGAGTATTATTGGACTTCCCTTCCCTTTCACAATCAAACAAAACTCCTTAATTTCCCTTCTCACCTCCGGAATTGCCACTTTTGGGCTAACCATTTGGTCAAAACCTGGCAAACCCAAAAAACAAAGCTTGATTTCCACTTCTCTTTCTTTCGTGGTGCCAGCAAGCGTAAGTATCGCTATTTTTGCGGTGTTTTTGTACCTATTTTATGGATACTACCAATACGTCCTGAATTTTGGTTTTGGAGCTGACATAACTACAGCTTCTCCAGAAGTTTTGGCTAATTTAATCAACAAAATCATTCCACTCATGCGAACTGTTTTGAGTAGTTTCCTTATTCTTTCTGGTCTAACCCTAATTATTTTTATCTCGAGCCCAACCAAATGGTTTTCTATGAATGATAAGCCAACCAGAAATTGGATGCCTGCTATTTTGGGAGTTGTGCTTATTTGTTCGTTTTTTTATCTTATAAATCAAGATTACTTTATCAGTTTTTGGGAACTTGCTAAACTTTCTGTACTAGAAATTGCAGTAGTAACCTTAACCGTACTTACTTGGCTTTTTACCCTAAAACAAATCTGGAAAAATGATCTACTGAGCAAAATATTGGGATTAAAATAACCAACTTGCCAAAGTCTATCGCAATTTTATATCGAAACCTGTGCAAAAATATGCACTCAAGAATACAAAACTCTGTTACCACTTTTAATTTAGATTTGAGTATAAACCTTACAAATTAGCCACTTCTACCATTCTTTGCAATATCCAAAATTTAGTTTATAATTAATTTAATCAAAGAAAAAAATTGAACATTATGGCTACCACAAAAAACAAAAAAACTTTAGTAAATTTTAATTTCACTACCAAAGATTTACAAAAAACTTGGGCAAAAATTAAAGCTGAATATTCTCAATATTTCCAAACCAATAAAATCGCTAAAAGAGGTCGAAATCTGGCTTTTTTCCTTACTTTTTTAACAGTAGCAATTTATTTACTTACCTAGCATTAGGTGGTTTTTTCCTTGTTTTAATTGTCATCGAAATTGTTGACATATACAATTCTAAAATAGCTTCAGAATCTTGCAAGTTTTGTTTATCTGAGAATTCTTCTTAAGAAGTCTAATGTTTCAGAATTAAACTTTAAACAGCAAGTTTGACACAACTTTTGACCTAGTCTGTTTTACAGGTTATAATAGATTACAAAAACAACATAAACACAAATATGCCAAACAACTTTCCCCTAAAATCTACTTCCAAAAAAGCTTTAACTTCAAAACGAGAACGAGCTAGCAGACAATTTTTGGTTTCCACTTTTTCTTTTGCTCTAACCTTACTTGTTGGTTGCGGAGCAGTTTATTCATTTACGAGGCAGGCTGATATCGCCAAAGCTTTTATTCCACCTCAACCCCTTCAAACAGGTGATCAATTTTCCAAAAGTGGTTGCTATAATCAATTTGACCGCAAAGATGTAATGCCTGGTGATTTACTTTATTGCGATTTTCAACTTAGCAACGGTAGTAGCGACTTGAACACCGCCGATTATAAATATTTTGGCTTACTTGCAATTGGCGATGAAAAAGCCACCAATCAATTGGCAAGTGGTGATCAGTGTGAATACAACGAATCTAGTAGAATTTTGAGATGTAATAATATTTCAGCAATCGGATTGAACCCAGGAGATAAAAGAAAAGTCTTTATTGCAGTCAAAGAAAATGGCAAAAATGAAGTGAAGTTGGTAAATTCTAAATTGTCGGTGACTGTTAAATAGTATCAGAGCTTATTTCGGATTTATACTCATTTCACTAAAAATACAACCTGTCATCCTTGTATATGTCAACAATTTTGATGACAGAATTTTAGTTATTCCTAATACTTTTAATTCTGTTTAAAAATTTTTAATAACATATGCGTTTAAAC